>JACRHZ010000073.1 GCA_016220175.1 Candidatus Peregrinibacteria bacterium | reverse complement strand
CGACTTTTTCTTTTCTAACATCCTCTCTATTTCCTCTCGCTCTTTGAAGCTGATTGGCTTGCGAACTTGTTTCATGTCTAGAAATAAAATATAAACTTATTTTATCTCTAGGGTGGTGCTTATAATTTTAGAATGTACGATTTTTCCTTTTTTTGGAAGCCAAAATGTGTCGACGAGGTCCGACGACAGAATCGAATCCGGATTTTTTCTTTTGTTGTTGAGGGAATTCGAACTCTTCTTTTTTTGTCACCCCGGACTTGATCCGGGATCAACGTATACTCTTCAGTGTATATATTCCGTCTGATATGACCAGATATTTTTTTGAAGAGAGAACCTATTACGTCTATATTCTGGGAAGTAAAAAAAGAACAGTTCTCTATGTCGGAGTAACGAATGATCTCGAAAGAAGAATGTTTGAGCACAAGACAAAGGTGAATGACGGATTTACAAAAAAATACGGAGTGGGAAAACTCCTGTATTTTGAAGAATACCAATATATTGAAGATGCGATTTATCGAGAGAAGCAGCTCAAGAAATGGAGAAGAAAATGGAAAGAAGAACTCATAGAAAAAGAAAATCCTCTTTGGAAGGATCTGGCGGAATCGTGGGATTTTTCTGAATTCCTTGACCCCGGATCAAGTCCGGGGTGACAAGAGTGGGGAATTGGAGCAGATGTCCTCACTCTGTCCCGCCAACACCTTCTTCCGCGACAAGATTTTTTGTAAGTACTAGGAGTTTATCCAATGGGAAATAATGCTTCAAATAATCCCTACTAATCTGCTTATTTGTAATATAAAAATTTACCAAAAACAAAAATATTAAAAAATTCTTCACATAATCGACCAGATATTGCTGATTTTCATATTCGATGATCGGATATTTGATGCAATTTAACTCAAAATAATCACTTTTATTATTGTATGCATCTAATATGGATTTTTTTTGTTCTTCTTTTAGATCTCGCAGATAAGAAATCTCAAATTTAACTTGTTCCATGTTTTTGTCCTGCATCTTTTTTTTATTCTTACTAAGGGTTCCCATGTTGAGGATAAAGCATGTTTCAATTGGATATTTTATAAATCTTTTTAGAATAGTTTCGACTATTTTAGTATCCGACTTGTAGCCAAATAAAAAGTAATTAGGTCTCGTTGTTCTTCCGAACCAAACTGCATTTCCTTTTGTATAAGTTGTGTCCTCCTGATGAAAAGCTAAATTGGCAATTTTTGTCATGTCATCAAAAGATTTTTTCATATCTTGATCTCTAATTGTTGTTTTCACCTCAATAACACAGTAGACACTTTCAACCGGAAAGTAAGTATTACTATTGAATCTTATCAAATTCGGATTATAAAAATTATCATAGATAACAATGTCACATTGATTTGAAGTATTACCTTCACTATCAATTATAAAACCCCTTCCAATTGAATAACTTTTTGGTAAAAAATCTTTTAAAAAATCAATAAGAATAAGCTCGTTCTCATTACCCTTTTCGCCATTATGTTCCATAAAATTACAAATATTTTCGTATTTTAATCTTATTTCTTCAACTTTTGATTGATAAAACTTTTTAAGCATAAAAATTAATCAAAATTACAAAAAAGGCGCAACCCTTGTCGCGCCTTCACAAAATCTGATATTTATTTCTTTTCTTCATCCTTCTCCTCCTCCTCCACCACCTCCGCATCCTCAATCTTCTCCTCCTTTTTTTCATCTCCCGAAGCCCCTTCTTTTTTCGCTTTTTCTTCCGCCTCCGCTTCCTTTGCGGCTCTTTCATAGAGCTCCGCACCTGCTTTCTGGAGCACTTCCATAAGGGTATCATGCGCTTTTTTAAATTCTTCTCCAGAAGCATCCTTATTTTCCAAAACTTTTTTCGCGCTCGCGATTTCTTTTTCAATCGTTTCGATATTTTCCTTAGAGATTTTCTCCTTATCATCTTTCAACATTTTTTCTCCTTGGAAAATCGATGCGTCGAGATGATTTCGGGACTCGATCACTTCTTTCTTCTTCTTATCTTCCTCGGCGTGCACTTCTGCATCTTTTCTCATCTTTTCAACTTCTGTTTCAGATAAACCCGATGATCCCTGAATCGTAATGTGCTGTTTCTTATTCGTTCCTTTATCGTGCGCAGTGACATTCAAAATTCCATTTGCGTCGATATCAAATGTCACTTCCACTTGCGGAACGCCGCGTGGAGCTGGCGGAATTCCATCCAAAATAAATCGTCCAAGAGATTTGTTATCTGCCGCCATTTCACGTTCGCCTTGCACGACATGAACTTCCACACTTCCCTGGTTATCCGCGGCAGTGGAGAAGATTTGTGACTTGGAGCTCGGAATTGTGGTGTTTCGTTCAATAAGTTTTGTTGCAACTCCTCCCAAAGTTTCAATACCGAGGGAAAGGGGAGTGACATCGAGAAGGACGATATCTTTCACATCACCGCGCAAAACTCCTCCCTGAATTGCCGCTCCAATCGCCACCACTTCATCTGGATTTACCCCTTTGTGCGGCTCTTTTCCAAATAACTTTTTCACTGTTTCCTGAACGGCTGGCATTCGCGTCATTCCTCCCACAAGGATTACTTCATCAATATCTTTTGCCTCCATTTTGGCGTCTTTCAGAGCTTTTTTGCACGGATCAATCGATCTTGTAATAAGCTCTTCAACGAGCTGTTCGAGTTTTGCTCTCGAAAGCTTTATTACAAAATGCTTTGGACCACTTGCATCTGCGGTAATAAAGGGGAGATTGATTTCTGTTTCGGTATTCGAAGAAAGTTCAATTTTTGCTTTTTCAGCTGCTTCTTTAAGCCTCTGAAGCGCCATTTGGTCTTTCGAAAGATCAATTCCCTGATCTTTTTTAAATTCTTCGAGGAGGTAATTAATAATTTTTTGATCAAAATCATCTCCCCCAAGGTGTGTATCACCATTTGTTGATATCACTTCAAACACTCCATCTCCAATTTCGAGCACCGAAATATCAAAAGTTCCTCCTCCGAGATCGTACACCGCAATTTTTTCATTTTTTCCCTTTTTATCGAGTCCATACGCAAGTGCCGCAGCTGTTGGTTCGTTGATAATGCGCTCCACGTCAAGTCCTGCAATTTTTCCTGCGTCTTTTGTTGCTTGTCTTTGAGAATCATTAAAATATGCAGGAACGGTGATAACCGCTTTTGTAACGGGTTCACCCAGAAATGATTCGGCATCTGCTTTGAGTTTTTGGAGAACCATTGCGGAGATTTCTGCGGGTTGTTTTTCATCTCCGTCAAAGAGAATACGAGCCCCGCCATCTTTTCCTTTTTTAATTTCAAACGGCATTTCTGCCATTTCCTGTTTTACTTCCTCATATTTTCGCCCAATAAAGCGTTTTGCAGAGAAAATAGTGTTTTTTGGATTGGTAACCGCCTGTCTTTTTGCAGGAATACCGACAAGTCGTTCATTATCTTTTTTCGCTACGACCGATGGAGTTGTTCTTGCCCCTTCTGAGTTGGGGATTACTGTCGGTTCTCCGCCCTCCATAACGGCAACGCATGAATTCGTGGTTCCGAGATCAATACCAATAATTTTAGACATAAATAATAAATAAAGAAATAAATTAGCACTCGCTATTTTAGAGTGCTAATAAAAATGAGTCAAGATAAAAGCGAAGAACTAAGAGCTAAGAGCGAGAATTTTTCGCCTTTAGCTCTTCGCTCTTAACTCTTCGCTCTGAGCTGTTGAGTTAGACAAAACATGATTTTTTGTGCTATAATGATTCCTGAAAGATTCAAACAAATATATATCCCATGAATATGATACAAAATACTCCTTCGAATCGTAAAGATTTTGAGACTTTGTGCAGGGAAGAAGCGAAAAGGCAGGGGATTCCTCTCAAGGGAAAAAAGATGATCGGAGTTATATCTGAATCAGGAGGAACAGAATATCTCGTTCCAGATATGATTTTTGAATCAGGAGAGGTAAAAATTGCCATTGAAGTGGAAAGAGAGTGTCATAGAGGTGATGCAGAAAAACATCAGAATCTTCACAGAAGAGAACAGCTGAAAAAGCTCGGATATCTTGTGTTTACTCTTGGATTTGATGTTGTTTCCAAAAACAGGAGTGAAGATGCCATTACGGCGCTTCGAGAGATTATTCGCCGTCGAAAAAGCGGCGATAAATCCGAACTCAAAGGCGAAAATGATGTGGATGTTCTTCTCAATAAAACTCCGCCAAAACCAGCAGAACAACATTCAGAAAATCCTCAGGAAGAAGAGGAACGAGAAGTTCCTCAGGAGTCTCAATCATCAGATCATTTGGCATCACACCCTGAAGCATCTCAACAAGAGCCAGAAAATGCTCTTCAAAGCACTTCGCCTCAGGAAAAGACACAAACGGAAGCTCCCGTAAATTCGGCAGAAGAGGTCATCGCAAACTCTCTCCCGGATCAAAAAGAGAAAGCGGTGGTCATTCCTGAACAAAAAATAGAACAAAAAAATGAAGAGGAGATTTCTTTGAAAGATCACAAAAAAGAACCTTCAGTTCAAGAGAAAATGTATGCGGAAAAAATTGAAAAAAATGTGGAAGCAAAAAAGAAAGTAGCTGTTTCAGATGAGGTTCATTCGGAGGAAGACATTTCTTTAACGAATGCGGATGAAGAGCTCCAAACTCCAAAAGAACCTGAAAGTGCTCCTTCTCTCAGCGTAAGTACAGATGAAGAACTCAGAAATATTCCGGCGCATATCGAAAATGTAATACAGAGAACACCTGTACCTTCCAAAAAAATTGGGAAACTTGCAGAAATCCAAAAGCTACAAACTGAGAGTCAAGAATCTCATATTTCTGATCATCCCGTTCAGCATGAAGAAGGGCATAATCTGAGTCCTGTAAGTTTCTGGACAAGGCTATTTCCTGCGCTCGGAGGGAGCTTCGCAACATTCCTCCTCGTATATGGATACTTTACTTTTTTTGCAGTTCCCGTTCCCGTAGCAGTGGTGGAACCAGCCGCCCCAGTTGTCGTTCAGGGAGATACGAAGCAAGAAATTCGCGCATCCGCTCCGGAGTATGAAGAAATTTCTTTTCCGCTTCCAGAGAATGAACTCTTTTTGGCAAATGCGCCGGATCATGAAGTAATTTTTTCTCCTGGAACTTCAGAGGGAAAAGATAAAATTCTTGTTACAATTCCACCGAATAGCTCTTTGTACTTTTATAAAGGTGCCTACATCCTCGCCTGCAGAGAAGGAGCAGCTCGATCGAAAGATGGAAAAGAGTGTGTTCTCCCTGAAGGAGCTGTACCTGTTTCAGAAAAGAAAAATGACGTAACTCAGACAAGTGATGACAAAGGAAATCTTCCCGAAAGCGAAACAAGTTCTTCTGAAGAAACCAAACTGAAGGCAAAAGATGCGGAAAAACTCGTTGAAATTTCTCTTCTTGATACTACTTTGAATCTCTACTACTCCGATGAGGGCAAATTTCCTGAGAAAGGGAAACTCGATATTCTTGAAGGGATATATATCAAAAAACTTCCGCAAAATGTTGTGTATGAGCCATTCGAAAATACAAGCGGTGAGAAATGTTTCCGCATTTCTATTCCACTAGAAGCAAAGGAGAATTTGGAGAAGATGCAAAATGATGGAGGTACTAACCCAATGCTCTTTGAAGCCGGAAAATGTCCAAACTCATGGAAAGAATTTCTTCAAAATGGGACAAAGTGAGAAGTTTCTGACAAAGAAAAGTTAAAATTCCCTAAACGTCTTCAGACAAGGATGATTGATCTCAAATTCGAAGCGCTGTAGTATTTCTGCGTATTCAATTTCGAAAAAAAATGCTCGCACTTCTCCGAAATTTTTTTCCAAAGAATTCTTTCGTACGAAAAATTTGGTACTATCTGAAAGCGATTTTTGCGCTCATTCGTTATGATTTTCCGTCTCAAAAACTCAAAATGGTCGCAATTACTGGAACAGATGGAAAAACAACAACAGTTGAAATGATTTCCCAAATTTTGAAGGAAGCAAACATTCGTCACCTCAAAATATCGACGGTATCAATCCATCTTGATGGCACTCAAACCGAAAATACCTCGAAGCGAACGACGCTCTCTCCACTACAAATGGGAAGTCTCCTCAGAAAAGCGGTAGATTCGCATGTAGAAATAGCCGTTATTGAAGTTTCTTCTCATGCGATTGATCAGGGGCGAATTTTTGGGATGTCTTTCGATATTGCCGGCATCACGAATATTTCAGAAGAGCATTTGGATGATCACGGTGGATTTGCGAAGTATATTCTTCTTAAAGAAAAATTGTTTCGTCATTATCTCAAAAAAAAGGGGATTGCAGTACTGAGCAAAGATGATGAGGTTGTCCTAGAAATGGATTCGCGCATTCGAAAAATAAAAAAATGGTATTCCTCTTACGGTGATTATTCTGCAGATTTTGTTTCTACTCATCTCGTGGAAACACAAAAGGGAATCGAGTTTTCTCTGATGGGAGAACGTCTTCAAATGCCAATTCTCGGGAAATATAATGTCCAAAATGCCACACTCGCCTTTGCGATTGCTACACTCCTCAATATTTCTCCGAAAGTAATTGTCGAAGGTCTTCGAAAGTTTTCAGGCGTTCCCGGGCGACTCGAAAAAATAGAAAAAGGTCAGAATTTTGAAGTATATGTTGATTTTGCCGTTACGGCGAATGCCCTCAAAGAAGTTCTCCATTCGCTCAAAAACATTACCCAAGGAAATATTTGGGTTGTATTTGGATGTACAGGAGACCGTGATCGTTCGAAACGGGAACAAATGGGGAAAATTGCAGGAACAATAGCAGATTTCGTGGTTCTTACCGATGATGAAACATATACGGAAAATGGAGAAGCAATTCGGGAAGAAGTCAAAAAAGGAATTCAAAAAACAACAATATGGAATCAGAGTGGCAATGTTCAGCATTTTTGGGAAATTCCGGATCGATACGAAGCAATCACCTTTGCACTCAAAAATGCACAGAAAGGAGATGCCATTATCATCACCGGTATCGGAGCTGAAACATCGCGAAATATGGGAGGAAAAGAAATTCCATGGAATGATCGAAAAGTGGTGGAGGAAATACTTCAGAAAATGTAAAATTTTACATTTAGCCTTTTACATTCCCCCATGATGTTCCCCTATTTCTCTCTTCTCGGCAGCGATGAAAAAACGTACACTCTTTCCAGTTTTTCTGGGAAAAAAGTTGTTTTTTATTTTTATCCAAAGGACGATACGCTGGGCTGTACGCTCGAGGCGAAAGGATTTCGCGATGCAGCTTCAAAATATAGCAAATTGGATGCTATGATTGTTGGAATTTCTCCAGATGAGAACGAATCGCACTGTAAATTTATGGACAAGTATGATCTTAATTTTCTTCTCCTTTCCGATCCAGAGAAGAAGTTGATAGGAGAGTTAGGGCTTTGGGTCGAAAAAAGCATGTACGGAAAAAAATATTTTGGTGTTGCGCGTACAACGTATCTTGTCGATGAAACGGGAAATATTCTTCATGTTTGGGAAAGTGTGAAGCCGGAAGGTCACGCGGAAGAAGTTTTGGAATTTGTCCAAGCCACAACCTGAAGGCGCGGATCCCTATCCGCGCTTTTCCATCGCGACGATGGGGATCGTCGCTTTCTGTTATATTGATTTCAGCAGCTCCAAAAACGTTGGCACGGGAAATCCCACAATATTCCAGAAATTTCCTTCGATACTTTCGATGTACATTGAGCTTTTTCCCTCGATCATAATTCCGCCACTTTTATTTTTCCACTCGTTCAGCTCAAGAATTTTTTCAATATCCGCTTCGGAAAATTCCATGAATTCCACACTGCTCACCTCGTGCGCCGTAATTTTTTGATTATCTTTTATTATAGAAATTCCAGAAATGATGAGTTCTTTTTTTCCGGATTTTTCTCGAAACATTTCTCGCGCTTCCTCTTTATGCTGAGGTTTCCCGAGTATTTTTCCCGATTCAGAAACAACGAGAGTATCGATTCCGACAATGCAGGAATTTGGGTATTTTTTTACAAGACTTTGAGCTTTTCCTTCCGCGAGCATTTCCACGTTTTTTTCAGGAGAAAGTTCATGATCCAGAAATTCTTCAAATTCATGTTCGACAGATACGAATGGAATTCCGAGCATTTTGAGAATTCGAATGCGCTGTGGACTTTTGGAAGCCAAGATCAGCGGTGAATTTTTGCTGAAGTGATGAGTGAGTTCGGAAAGCATAGCAATTTTAGATTTTAAATTTTAGATTTTAAATTATACTTTTATCGAAAGCATGTTTGAGTCTATTTTTACAGAATTGTGAACATTTTAGAAGAAATCATTGAGAACAAGAAAAAAGAAATTCTTGAACTAAAGAAAAATTTTGTGATGCCTCAGAATTTTAAAAAGAGAAATTTTGCTTTTTACAAAGCGCTTTCTCAAGAATCGATATATCCAAAACTGATTGCGGAAATAAAGCCAAAATCGCCATCAAAAGGTCAGCTTTTTCGCTCGGATGATAGCGTGGAAAGTCTTGCGAAATTGTATTCTGATTCTGGAGCTATGGCAATTTCAGTTCTCACCGATGAAAATTTTTTTGGCGGATCAATTGAGAATATTCGAAAAGTTCGAGAAATTACAAATCTTCCGATTCTCAGAAAGGATTTTATTTTGGATGAAATACAAATTTACGAAGCAGCTGAATATGGGGCTGATGCCGTGCTTCTCATGCGAAGTGTTCTTGATGCAAAAACAATTCAAAAGTTTTTATCGATTCTTCAAGAATTAGGAATGGATGCGCTTGTAGAAGTTCATGATGAAGAGGAATTATTCGATGTTTTGAAGAATACCGATGCGAGAATTGTTGGAGTGAATAATCGAAATTTACAGGTGAATCGAGATTGTAATGTTGATAGTAGAGACAAGGCATTGTCTTGTCTCTACGAATTAAATCTAAATAATTTTCATGACCTTTTTTCAAAAGTTCCAGAAAATATGCGAAAAGAGAAAATTTTCGTCTGCGAAAGTGGAATCTCTTCTCGTAATGATATTCGTAAATACGCAAAAAATGCCGATGCGATTTTGATTGGTACCGCAATTATTGCTTCAGACGATCGAAAAAAGACGCTTTATGATCTTTCTGGAAAACCGGAAGTGAAAATATGTGGAATTACAAATTTAGAAGATGCAATTTTGGCAGGAAAAGATGCTGATTATCTCGGGTTTGTTTTTGCGGAGGAATCGCCACGGAGGATTTTATTGGAAGATGCACGAAAAATTGTCGAAAATATCCGCGAACACGCGATGAAAAAACCAAAATTTGTTGGTGTTTTTGTAAATCCATTAAACGTAGAGACGCGATTAATCGCGTCTCTACATGAATATAATTTTCTGGATGTAATTCAATTGCATGGCGACGAAACACCGGAATTTTGCCGTGAATTCGTAGTAGAGACGCGCTATAGCGCGTCTCTACGAAACAAACCAAAAATTTGGAAGGCATTGCGCATCATAAATGAATCAGATTTACAGAAAATTTCTGAATATTCTTTTTGTGATGCGGTTTTATTAGATGCATATTCCGAAAAATCTCGCGGCGGAACAGGAAAACAAATTTCGCTTGAATTATTAAAAAAAATTCCAAAATATCTCGCAGAAGGTCAGAAATTCTTTGTTGCTGGAGGAATTACCCCAGAGAATGTTCAAGAAATTATAAAATCCTGTTTTCCGAATGGAATTGATGTGAATTCGGGAGTGGAGAAGAGTGTGGGGAGAAAGGATGAGGAGCTTCTCAAAAATCTTTTTACAATTTTCATAAACTAAAATACTCTTTCGCTATAGCAACCTTCATGTCTCTCGAACAAATCTCAATTTTTTTGGCAATGATGCTCCCCCTTGTTTGGTCTGCGGGTCCAAACAACATCATGTGCGCATCGGTGGGAAGTAAATATGGAATACGAAAAATATTTCCATTTATTGTCGGGCTGAATTTAGCAATTTTTACTCGAAGTCTAGCGATAGGATTTGGAGTTGGCGCTTTATTTGAGCTCTATCCTATGGCGCTTATCGTTTTAAAATATATGGGAGTGTTCTATATTTTTTATTTAGCTCTTACATTTTTATCAACAGAAATTCAAAAGGAAAAACAGAAATGTTCATTCGGATTTCGTGAAGGATTCCTTCTGAGTGTTCTCAATGGAAAAGGCGTTATTGTGACACTTCTCATGTATTCCCAGCTCCTAGACACACATTCTTCTCGATGGTTTCAAGCGCTCATACTTTCTCTCGGACTTCTCACTCTCACAGTAACAAGCCATTTTATTTGGGTGGCAGGAGGAAAGTTTTTTGAAAAGATAATTTTTAAAGGCAGATTTCTCACGGCGCAAAATTATATTTTCAGCGGACTTCTTTTCATTGTGGGAATACGGATTTTTTTAGGATGAGATGAGAGAACTGGGATATTCTGGATGATGTTCCATGAGAGACAAGGCATTGTCTTGTCTCTCCGAAGGAGAATACGCTACAATCTCTCCGTCTTTTCGCTCCTCAAAAGATGGTTACTTCCAAAGAAATTCGCAAGAAATATCTCGATTACTTTATTTCCAAAAATCACGCACTTGTTGCGAGTGATTCGCTTCTTCCTGAGAACGATCATACCGTTTTGTTTACGACTGCCGGAATGCAGCAGTTTGTGCCGAATCTTATGGGAAAACCGCATCCCAAGGGAAAAAGGCTTTGTAGCGCGCAAAAATGTGTTCGGACGAATGACATTGATGAAGTTGGAGATAATCGACATCTCACGTATTTCGAAATGCTCGGAAATTGGTCTCTTGGCGATTATTTCAAAAAAGGCGCGATTCAAATGAGTTTTGAATTTCTTACGAAAGAACTCAAAATTCCTGCTGAAAAAATTTGGGTAACTGTTTTTGGTGGAGACAAAGATATTCCGCTCGATACCGAAAGTATAGAAATTTGGAAAAAACTCGGAATTCCTGAAGAACGGATTATTCCAATTGGTCCAAAACCGGGAGGGAAAAAAGGACGAGGCGATAATTTTTGGGGACCTGCGGGAAGCGGAGGAGGTCCATGTGGTCCATGTACCGAAATGTACGTGTATATTGGCAAAGAAAAACCAAAAAAAGAACAAACTCCCGCGACGGACGAAACCGATTTTATCGAAGTCTGGAATGACGTGCTCATGGAATTCAATCAAGATGCAGACGGAAAATTAACGAAACTCGCAGCACAAAATGTCGATACAGGAATGGGACTTGAGAGAATTGTGATGGTGCTCAATGGAAATCCAACAATATTTGAAACTGACTCATTTTCGGCAGTTATTACCGCAACAGAAAAAATCTCCAAAAAGAAATATCCGCCATATTCTGGAGATATTGATGTAAAAAATCCGATTACTCGCGCGATGCGGATTATTGCCGATCATTCCCGTGCCGCAACGCATATCATCGCTGATGGTGCGATTCCTTCCAATGAAGGTCGAGGTTACGTACTCCGAAGGCTGATTCGTCGGGCAGTTCGGTATGGTCGAACTCTGGGCATTAATACGCCATTTCTCACGAAAATTTCTGACGCATACATTCAAGATTTCAAAGAATTTTATCCAGAAATTGAAGAACGAAAGGAAACGATTTTCACCACGATAAAAATTGAAGAAGAAAAGTTTTTTGAAACACTTGAACGGGGAGAAAAAATTCTCGAAGAAATTCTGGAGAAAAATCCAAAAGTAATTTCAGGAGAAGACGCGTTTAAACTGTTTGATACCTATGGATTTCCTCTCGACATTACTCGAGATATCGCAAGGGAAAAAGGGATTTCCGTGGATGAAAGGAAGTTTGATCAAGAAATGGAACAGCAAAAGAAAAGATCTCGAGAAGGAAAAGGAGAATTTTTTGATCGAAAGAATGCTGATCGGAAAATATTTGAAAATCTTCCGAAAACAAAATTTATTGGATATGAAAAAAATGAAGGGAAATCAAAAATTCTCGCAATTCAAGAAGTGGGCGAAGGAATCGTAGAATTCGCGCTCGATGAAACTCCGTTTTATGCCGAATCAGGAGGACAAGTCGCAGATACCGGATTAGTAGAATCTGATTCTGGAATTAAAATTGAAGTTCAGGATGTTCAGAAAATGCCGAATGGAGTTTTTGTGCATATTGGTAAAATTATATCTGGGGAATCGCCTCTCGAGAAAGAAAATAAAGTTTTTCTAAAAATTGATGTGGAAAGAAGAGAACAAATTCGTCGTCATCATTCGCTTGCGCATCTTCTTCATGCCGCTCTCAAACAAGTACTCGGAAAACATGTGGAACAACAAGGTTCACTCGTGGAATCTACTCGAACGCGCTTCGATTTTTCCCATCCAAAAGCAGTCACGAAAGAAGAAATTCGTGAAATCGAACAAATAATTTGCGATTGGGTGAATTCCGCAAATGAAGTTGCTACCAAAGAAATGCCGCTCGAAGAAGCGAAAAAAGCAGGAGCCGAGGCTCTTTTTTCAGAAAAATATGAAAATATTGTTCGCACAATTCGAATGGGAGACAAAAGTTTTGAACTGTGCGGAGGAACTCATGTGCGAAACACTGCTGATATTGGTGCGATAAAAATTATTTCGGAATCAAGTGTCGCGAGTGGAATTCGGAGAATGGAGCTTGTGTGTGCAAAGGAGGCTCAAAGATTTCTCTGGAAATTATCCGATATGACAGAATCGATTGCTGCAAGTTTAAAAACCCCCGTTGAACAACTCGAAGAAAGAGTAAAGATTTTTCTTCAGGAAAGGAAAGATTTAGAAAATGAACATATTGCGATCAATAAAGAAATTGTGAGATTGGAGACAGATGAGCTTATTCCTCTTCAAAAAGATGTGAATGGCAAGAAAGTTGTTTGTGAACCAATTCCGACAGGAGACAAGAAAAAAATTGGAGCGCTGGCTCGAGAACTCGTTCAGCGTGGAATTGATGTCGCCGTGACATTTACGAGAGACGGTGGGATTTCCGTGGCTTCAAAAGGAAAAATTTCCGCGAAAGACATTCTTCAAAAAATTACGGAATTTGCGGGAGGAAGCGGCGGTGGAGCTCAAAATTTTGCGCAGGGAGCGGGAGTGAACTTGGAACAGTTTCAGGAGATCAGGAAGAGAGTGGAAGAAGAATGTAAAATGTAAAAGGCAAAATGTAAAAATAAGTCTTAATTTTTAAGCATTAAATTTTAGAACTTAGAATTTTTTTTAACATTTTACATTTTATCTTTTACATTTTTTCCTCGTGTCTCTCCGCAACCTCAATCTCGGCATCCTCACTTTTCTCTTCATTTTCCTTCCTTTTCACGCATTTCTCATGAATGTGTTTCAGGGAATTTTTCTGTACGTGGATGTTCCTTTTCCTCTCTGGATTGCGGCGTGGAAAGAAATTCTCATTGTTATTTTTGCTCTTGCTCTCGCGATTCTTATTTTTCAAAAAAAAATTCCATTCCCAAAATTTGACACTCTCGATGGAGTGATTACTCTGTACATCGTGTGGGCTCTATCTACAGGATTCTTTCGATGGGGAATTTTGGATATTGAGCGGACAATTTTTGGAGCAAAATATTCACTATTATTTTTGATATTTTTCTTACTCGTTCGTCATTTTCCACTGAAAGAAGAAGAGCGGAACAAATTTTTTCATTATTTTCTCGGCGTGGCTGCAATTACATTTTTCTTTGGAGTCTTTCAAAAATTTCTTCCGCAGGATTTTCTCGTTCATTTCGGGTATTCTCCCGTATTTAGTGATTTCGCTCCGGGAGGACCGACATCCTACTGCCAAATGATTTCCTTTACGAACACGTGTCGACTCCAATCTTTTTTCAGCGGTCCTAACGATTTTTCAGCGTTTTTGATGTTTACGCTTCCACTTTTCTTTTTTCTTGTCCTTCATCCGTTTCATCGGAAAAAAGAAATCCAAAAAAATGCTCCACTTCGTGCATTCGGCGCAACGATGTTTCTCATAGGAATTTTTGATCTGGTCTTTGCGTATTCCAGGTCGGCATGGGCTGGGGCGATAGTTTCCCTCACTCTCGGATTTATCATTCTTTTTCGTGAAAAACAGTGGTTCAAGAAGACATTTTGGAGTTTGATTTCGCTTGCTCTTGTTGCATTTGTTTCACTCTCCTTCTTCGCTCATGAATTCTTTGAAAAGGTTATCATACGCATTTCTTCAAATCAGGGACATTTCGAGAGAAGTAGGGATGGAATTCTTCATATCCTTCTGCATCCGTTTGGTACGGGACTCGGAGATTCAGGTCCCGCATCTGCTAGATTTTATGCAAATGAAACTGGATTTATTCCGGAAAGTTGGTATTTACAAGTGGGAATTGATACTGGATTTCCGGGGTTAATTCTCTTTTTTATGATTCTTTTTTTGCTCGGGAAGAGACTCTTTCAGATTCATGATTGGCGAGGACAGGCACTTATGTGTGGCCTTCTTGGTATTTCGATCATGGCGATACTGCTCCACTCATGGGAAAGTGCGAGTGTTTCTCTCACATTTTGGGGTCTTGCGGGAATTCTCCTTTCTCCAACAGAAAAATCAGGATTTTTTACAAAAGTGAAGAGATTTTTTACATCTTTCTCACAAAAAATTTTTCGAAAATTTTCGTAGAGATAGAAAATTTCTATTAGCCTGAAATCGTAGGAACAATTTTTCTTTTATGTTCGCTCGCAACAATTCTTCTTAAAATTTCTTTCACTTTTGGGTCATCGTCGTTCAAGGGGTTTCCCTTTTCCCAGTTCTGTAAAATAAGATCTGCTTCTTTGTAGGAAAATCCCAATTCATTTTCATCTGTTTGAGCTTCATAGAGCTCTGCAGAAGGAGCCTTCGTGATGAATTTTTCTGGAAGCCCAAGATATTTTGCCATTTCCCAAACTTCTGTTTTCCAAAGGTTGCCGAGAATAGAAATGTCCGATGCGCCATCTCCAAATTTCGTTTCATATCCGAGCAGGACCTCGCTTTTATTACATGTTCCGAGGACGAGCGCGCCATTTTCATTTGCCCAAGAATAGAGCAGAATCATGCGAATTCTCGCGAGAATATTTCCTTTGGAAAGATCTTTTTTCACCCACGGAAACTGAAAAAATTGCTCGGCAATTGAGTCGATAGATATCACTTCACATTGGATATCAAGAAATTCTCCAACCTCCTTCGCATCTTGCGTGTTTTCAGGGCTTGAAAAGGCAGTGTACGGCAAAATAAGTCCGAACACATTTTCTTTTCCGAGAGCACGAACCGCAAGTGCTGCGGTTACCGCAGAATCAACACCACCGGAAATTCCCACGACTGTTTTTTTTCGATCGTTTTTATGAAAATATTCTTGAATTCCACGAATAATATTTTCGGCGCGTGTTTTCATATTTTTGAGGAAAATTTATTGTACAAAGCATAAAACACAAAGTACAAAATACAAAATGGAATGGAAAACTCAAAATTTCACATCATTTTTTTGGTAGCAGTAGCAATATGAATTTGCTACAATCCGTTTGAATTTTTCCAAAATTCCGTGCCAGATTTTGAACAGTTTGAACAAGGTGATGCGCAGGGCAGTGGAACTCAAGAAGTAAGCGAAGAAGCTTATGATCAATTTCGTGATCAGTATCGAAAAACGCAGGCGGCTGTTCAGAAGATCAGGAAGCAAGAGGCGAAGAAAAAGAAACAGGATTTCACCCTCGCGCATATTATTGTTCAGTTTCTCCACGATCCCAGATTTACTCGGTTCTTTGTGGTGATCTCGAGACTCGTGGCAAAAAACATCCCGTCTGATCTTCTTCTCGTAATTCTTTCCCTCATTCACAAAGAATCTGCTGAAGCTATCCAAGCGAAATTGCTTAAAGCCCCAAATCAGGATGTTCCTTTGGAAAAGGAGAATGCCAGTCCTTTTTTTCCTCAGGAGACAAAAGCAGAGATCTCTCAATGGACGCGAAATATTTTTTCTGTTGCGACTTCAGATCCGCATCGTATGCTCGAAACTATTTTGGATTATGACTGGAATCTTGATGAAAACTTAGTTCTTTTTAAGGTCATGGTGATGCAGGAATTTTTTAATGGGAAATCTCTGGATGTTCCGCCTCTTGAAAATCTCGATACATTCTCAAGAGGATTCTTTCAGACGCTCGTGAAAACTCTTGAAAATCAAGTACATGAGCAAAATGTCCTAAGTGGGAATGTAGATGCTGACTTTGAGGAAACTGCTGATGAATCCAACAAAACCCCAAATTCCTAAGCATCAGATTTTTTCATTGAGAGAGGTCATAAGGTTCATCATTTTTACAAGACTCGCGGCAAACTCCATTCCTTTTTCGAGGCGCTGAGTTATTTGGACTTCATTTTCTGTGGTGAGAATTCCATTAATGATCGGAATAGAGCCTTCCATACTCAGTTCGAGTATTCCGCGCGCTGATTCGTTCGCAACGAGCTCAAAATGGTATGTTTCTCCGCGTATCACAATTCCAAGGGCAAGAATACCGTCAAAATTCCCTGTGTCGAGGATTTTTTTGGTAGCAAATGGAATTTCGAGAGCTCCGGGAACGGAAAAAATTTCAATCAAATCTTCGGGGATTCCACATTTTTTGAATCCCTTTTCTGCGTATGATAGGAGCTTTGCAGTAAGAGTTTCGTTGAATTCCGAGCGGATAATGGCTACAGAATATGGATTTTGAGCCTGAGGGAAGGAATTGGAGAAGAAGAAGGACATGGGACAATTTTAAATTTTGAATTTTATCCCGCAAAGCGGGATTAAATAAATTCTAATTTTTAATTTTCAATTTCTAAACTTATTTCATACACTCTTAAAGACATTTTACCGCTGAGAGGATGAAATTTCCATTCGATATCATCTTTACGAGGAAAAAAGTAAAATATTTGAGGATAAAAATTCGCTCAAAATGCCTCTTAGAAGTCGTGCTCCCAATATTTTTTCCGAAAAAAAGAGCACTTTTTTTTATAGATCGAAAGAGAGAGTGGATTCTCGAAAGTTTACAGAAATTCGAAAAAAGTCAGAAAAGTGTATTTGTGGTGCAGGGAAAAGAGTTCACTCTCGAGCTTTCTGATGAGTTGCAGCCAGGAGCAGTGAAATTTCATCTCGGGAAAGTTCTCATTGGCGCGGATACCGAGAAACATGGAGAAATGTATTTTCGGAGTTTTTTGAAGAGGAGCGCGGAGGAATTTCTGCCGCCTGAACTCGATGACATCAGCAAAAATATTGGAATCCCATATTCGCGTCTCAAAATCCGTTCGCAAACGTCAAAGTGGGGGAGTTGTAGCAGAAAAGGAAATATCTCGTTGAATGCCGCGCTTATGAAACTTCCAGCGCATCTTCGGCAGTATGTGATGATTCATGAGCTTTGTCACATAAAAGAAATGAATCATTCAAGAAAATTTTGGGCAATTGTAGGCGGATTTTGTCCGGAGTGGAAGAGGCAGAGAAAAGAGCTGAAATCGTATTCAACATAACAAGAGAATCGCTTCATTTTTGTTGATTTTCAGGGCTTTTTATGAGATAATAAAGGGAAATCTTCATGAAGATATTTCTCTTCTAATGCCAAATCCAACTCCACAAAATCAGCAAACACATGTTCAATTCTCTCCTGCAGAGGTGCAAGCTCAGCAGCCTGCTCCCATGCATCCATCTCAGGAACCATTGCCGTCGCGAGAAACGCCTGTTCAAAATCAGCCAAATTCCATGCAGCCGATTATTCCGCAACCTCCAGAAAAACTCGGATTTTTTGCACGGCTTTTTGGAAGAAAAACAGCATCTCAAAAGGCGGCTCATGCTGAAGCAAAAGTTATCGAGGGAGCAGCAAAGAAAGGAAATGTTGGGCTTACGGCCGATGAGGAAAAGAGAATTAAGGAAGCCGAAAGGATGTATCGAGAAGGACTCGCAACGATCAAAGATCTCATTGCGCCTTCATCAATGGAAATCAATTTTGATCACCTCAAAATTGGAGGAATTTTCACAAGAAGTTTTTATGTGTACGGATATCCGCGATTTATTGATGCCAACTGGCTTTCTCCAGCGATTAATCTGGATGCTACTTTGGATATTTCGATGTTTATTTATCCGAGTGAATCCGCTGCAATTATGAAAGTACTTCGCAACAAAGTCGCGCAAATGCAATCTACCATTCATCTCAACCGAGATCGAGGAATGGTGCGTGATCCCGCAATTGAAGCTTCGCTCCAGGATGCCGAAGAACTCAGAGATAAGCTCCAGCGAGGACAGGAAAAATTCTTTCATTTTGCCCTGTATCTCACGATTTATTCAGAAAGTTTGGAGAAGCTCAGAAAAGTCCAAACGCACCTCGAATCGATTCTCGGAGGAAAACTCATCCTCACGAAGAGTGCAAATTTACAACAGGAACACGGTTTTAACTCAACTCTTCCCATTTGTTCAGATGAAATCGAAGTCCTCAGAAATATGAATACTTCGCCGCTCTCAACAAGTTTTCCCTTCACAAGTTCAGAACTCACTTCAAATGATGGAATTCTCTATGGACTGAATCGCCATAATGATTCGCTTATTATTTTTGATCGATTCAGTCTCGAAAATGCGAATTCTGTAATTTTTGCGAAATCTGGAGCGGGAAAATCGTATGCGGTAAAACTCGAAATTCTTCGTTCGATAATGATGGGAACGGATGTAATTGTCATCGATCCGGAAAATGAGTATGAAGCGCTCTGCGAAACTGTTGGGGGAAAACTTCTCAAAGTGTCTTTAAATTCTGAGAGACGAATCAATCCTTTTGATCTTCCTTCTCCATTTCAAGGTGAAGTAATTCGCCCCGGAGATCTCCTTCGCGGAAACATCATTGCGCTTCATGGTCTCTTTAATCTTATGCTCGGAAAACTGAGTCCGACGGAGGAAGGCGTTATGGACAGAGCGCTTCTCGATACTTATGCGCTCAAAGGCATTACGATGGAAACGGAAGATCCGGGAAAAGTTGAACCGCCTACCATGCAAGATTTGTATGATGTCCTCGGCACGATTAAAGGCGCAGAAAATCTCAAGGAACGTCTGCAGAAATATACTTCGGGAACGTTTTCTGGACTCTTCAATCAATCAACGAATATTGATCTTTCTGGTGGACTCGTCGTTTTTCAAATTCGTGATCTCGAAGAATCACTGAGACCAATTGCAATTTATATTATTCTGAATTTCATCTGGAACAGGGTGAGGTCGTCGATGAAAAAGAGGATTCTTGTGGTCGACGAGGCGTGGATTATGATGCAATACGAAGATTCTGCGCGATTTTTGTATGGACTTGTGAAAAGGGCGAGAAAATACTATCTCGGAGTTTCCACAATTACTCAGGATGTAGAGGACTTTTTGAAGAGCGATTTCGGAAAGCCAATTATCACAAACTCATCTATGCAACTTCTTCTGAAACAATCTCCCACCGCAGCGGAAGTACTTACGAAAGTCTTTAATCTTACCGAAGGAGAAAAATATCTTCTCCTCAATTCCGGAATTGGTCAGGGAATTTTCTTCGCTGGACTCAAACACGTTGCAATTCAGATTATTGCTTCGTATACGGAAGATAAAATTATTACTACGAAACCAGAAGACATCATGAAGCAGGAAGAGAGTGCGGGGAAATGAAAGTGATCAATAATTTTTTCTTACTGTTCTTTG
Source organism: Candidatus Peregrinibacteria bacterium (assembly GCA_016220175.1). NCBI lineage: Bacteria > Candidatus Peregrinibacteriota > Candidatus Peregrinibacteria bacterium. The sequence goes on along the minus strand of JACRHZ010000073.1, from coordinate 14,376 downwards.
AAGATCTCTCGCTTTACTTAAGAGATAGTTCCGCTACTGCCTCTTCAAGCCATTGAAACATTTTATTCTTTAGGACGGTCAGAGAATCTGGTCTTATTTCTCGATAATCTCTAATCGTTTCAGATAGAACTTCTGCATCAATATATCCAAGAATATTACTCAATAAGTCACGTATAGAACTGTTAATTCTTTCTGCTATTTTACACAGTGCCATTTCATTTGGTGCTTTTTTAATTTCTTGAAGAAGACAGGTGAGTTCTTCTAATTCCTGTTTTTCATCGTCAGTAAGTCTGATTTGACGTAGCTGCATATTAAAACGAAATATAAATTCATAAATTGCAAAGTGTTCATTGTTGTAATTATGATTAAGATACATAAAATGTCAATCATTCTTATTTCTTCAAACATTTCTTTTTTGATACCCTTTCCCTGCCCGATTTTTTTAAGAAATACTCATGTACGATGTCGTTATTATCGGTTCTGGAGCTGCTGGATATGCCGCGGCAATCTATTCTGTTCGATATAAACTCAAAACACTCGTGATTGGAAGTCAAGAAGGAGGACAAACTGCTCAGGCGCATGATGTCGAGAATTATCCGGGATTTATCTCCATTAAAGGCCCGGAACTCATGAAAAAATTTCGGGAACACGCCATAGAATATGGAGTGGAAGTCCAAAATGACGAAGTTACTGAGATTATCCAAAATTCAGACGGAACATTTACTCTAAAACGTGGGATTTCTGAAGCAACAATGACGAGGTCTCTAATTCTTACAGTCGGAACAAAAACGAAAAAATTAGGTGCTCTCGGAGAGAAAGAACTTGATGGGAAAGGAATTACCTATTGCGCTACATGTGATGGATTTTTCTTTCGAAACAAGGTTACCGCAATTATTGGCGGCGGCGATTCTGCCGCAACTGCGGCACTTTATTTAGCCGATCTTTGCCCGAAAGTGTATCTCATCGTTCGGAAAGAAAAGATGCGAGCAGAACCGATTTGGGTCGGTGAGCTCGAAAAAAGAGCAAATATTCAGATTTTGTATAATTCAGAAGTGAAACAATTTCACGGAACACAAAAATTGGAAAAAATTGAACTCACAAATGGGACTCTGATCGAAGATGTCGTCGGAGCTTTTGTTGAAATTGGTTCTACTCCAAACACTACTCTTGTTGATAAATTCGGATTGGAGAAAGATAAAGGAGGATTCCTTATCGTGAACAAAGATCAATCAACTGCTGTTCGCGGCCTCTATGCCGCCGGAGACGTCACCAATCTTTCGAATCATTTTCATCAAATCGCTACTGCGATCGGAGAAGGAAGCATTGCGGCGAATTCGGTGTTCGAATACTTATCTTCACAGAAAAAATAAGACTTTTTTGGGCACGCGTGGACGAATGCTCCCACTTTAAGTATTGTTCTAATTCCTGATCCCTAATTCCTAATTCCTGATTCCTACTTCCTGATTCCTACTTCTCTCCCTTGAGCCAATCTGGAAGCGCTTCTTCCTCAGGTGGCGGAAGGGGAGCATTTTCGGAAGAATTCTGATTTGAAACTGGTGGAGGAGCAACCTCTCCAGTCAGTTCATTTTCTTCACTTTCCTGATTTTCGTCTTCTGAAGCCTCAGTTTCACTAATAACTTCAGGTACTTCCTCTGATTCTTCTATATCATCATGAGATTCGTGAGGTACTTCATCCGAACCTAAAATATCACCATTTTCTTCAGAAGAAGTCGAAGGTACAGATGCTGCTGGTGTTTCTGGCCCGATATTCTCGTGCAGCCAGTCAGGAACCTGTTCACTCTGGGTTTGTTCCTCATGAGATGTTTCATCATTATCATGAGCCTTTTCGGAATCAGCATGAGTATCTTTGAGCCAGTCAGGAACATCTTCATGAGAAGATTCATCTGTTCCTGAAATTGGCTGAGGAGTATTACTATTGCTATCTTTAAGCCATTCAGGAGTTGTTTCTTCATGAGCTTCTGAAGGCTCAGGAGCGCTTTCCGTAATATCGATAACATTCCTCTGCTGAGGAGTTCCTTGGGAAACTTGAGAAGACACAGAAGAAACTTCTTTTTGAATTTGAACTTCGGTCTTTGGAATGAGGATAGCGGTCTGTGGCGTGGATGGAGTGAAAGATATTGCTTCTGCGGAGATTTCATCATGCTTTTTCCCTCTCAGTTTTTCGATATCCTCAATAATAATTTCTTCGAATGAAAGATCGGGCAACTGAATTTTTCGAATCACGAGATAAATACCGACGAGACCAATTGGCACGAGGAGAATAAAAGCGATTATCCAAAGAATTCCCCATCCTCCATTTTCTGACGGCACTCCGGATTCTGAAGGAATTTCTGTCGGCGGCTCGGTTGATACGGGAGGAGTTTCTGGACCTGGTTCCTTAGGCTTTACCTCTGGTTCTCCTGGAGGTGGAGTTTCTACGGAAGCAATTTCGGTAAGAGTGATGTTTTGCGCTGTAGTACTGCTTCGTCCAATAGAATCCGTTACCGTGAGAACAGCAGTAAATGTTCCGGTTTTGGCGTAAGTATGTTTTGGAGCTGCTTCATCACTTACTCCTGCATCTCCAAAATCCCAAGAATATGAAATTTTCTTCTCAATGAGTCTTCTATCCGCTTCGGAAGTACTCTGAAAAGTGACTTCTCCTTTTGAAATCAAAAAAGTAAAGCTGGCAGTTGGAGGAGACGTAAGCGTTTCTCCTTCCTTTCGCCCCTGAACGGTAATGCTTTCTTCAAAACGAATGTTTTCTCCCTTTTCTTTTTTAATTTGAACAATCACTGGATATTCTCCCTCAAATTGATATTGGTAACTATTGCTCGTTCGAATGCCCTCATATTCTGGAATGCCATCACCATCAAAATCCCAAATGATATTCGTGCCTTCCTGGACGCCGAGGAGAAGGAAATCTACTGTTTCTCCCGCAAATATTTTTTTCTGACTTACAATGAGCTTTTGGAATGATTCTGGAGGCACTTCCTCAGAAGATGAAGGAGGCGCAATTTCCTTTCCATCAAATACAATCTGGCGTTGCAATCTGCTTCCGCTTTTGTCTTTTCCAACAACGAGGAGTTCTACGGTGACGGCTCCCCATGCTTTCTGAAAATTCGTCGTCCAGGGCGCACTGACTTCAAAAGAAGAGGACTCTCCATTGTCGATGTCATTTCCGGTGTTTCCGTCTTGATTTGTATCAAATAAAATATTTTTATCAATTCGGTATTCCAAAATATTTCCCTCAGAATTTCCTGGAAAAAATGTCACATCTCCTTCATCTCCAGAAAGATGAATAATTCCATCCTTATCTGCCGGAGGATTTGTTTCTAAAACTGCCTTGAGTGGTTTTTCTTTCTGTTCCTTATTGTCAGTAAAAAGTATTTCCACACTCGCTTTTTCCGTTTTTCCTGTATCGTAAACTACCGTCAATTGAGCGATCTGGGAAGTTTTTTTATTTTGATAGATTTTACTCCACGCTTGTCCGCTAAAAAATGACGCGTGACCTTTGTTGTCATTATCATTATCTGCGATTCCGTCTCCATCACTATCTTCTGCAATATCAGCATCTATATGAAATTCAGATGGATTTCCCGGTGCAGAAGGAAAGAAAATAACTTCTGCGGATTCTCCAGAAAGCACGAGAGTCCCATCCGCCTTTGTTTCAGGAAGTGTTTTTAATACAGCTTTTTCAGAAGTAAATTTTGGATTTTCGAGGCTCACGAGTACTTTTGCGCTCGTACTTTGTACTTCTCCAGTAGCTGTATTTGTGAGAATAAGACTGATAGTAAACTCACCCAAATCAGAAAATGTATGACGGAATGTTCGGTCTGAAGAACTCATTTTCTCCTCAGCTGTAGCAGAATCTTTTCCTTTTTCGACAAATTTTTGGGGAATAACTTCTTCTCCTTTTTTTAGTACCCATGAATATGAGACTCCTTGAGGATTCCCCTCGGCTTCAAGAGTAAGGGTATTTCCGAGTTTTACATAAACAATTCCGCTTGCAGATGCCGGTTCTCCAATGATTATGGAAAAATAGAGAATCATTATCAAAAAAATTCCTCCAAAAAATCCGAGCGCGATAGTGGAAAGCCTGAGAATAAGAGACAATTTCTTCATGTGTAATTTTTTTCGCGAAGGGAATTATAAAAAATTTATTCCACGAGCAAGGTGATAATTTCAGAAATGTCGCCAGAAACGGTATTTTTTGCAGTCGCCTCAATAACAACTTTCCCTGTATTTTCGGAGAGAATTTGAGTTGCAGCTTCGCCTAAGGCGGCGGTCACGGATTCGGAAGAGATCGTAGCAGATCCAGAAAGAATTCGGAATTGAATTTGACCTTCAAAAAGAGTGTTATTCGCATTTTTTACAAATGCCAAAAGTTGAGTTTTTTCATTTTTTGTTACAACCCTATTTCCGAGAACGAGATCAAGAGTCGTAATCGAATGACTGGATTTGAGTCGTATGCTTCCAAAAATTCCGAGAGCTTCTCCTGAAGAAGAAATACGATCACCTTTTCCAAGCACTCTGCCACTTTCAGCAACAGGAACATCACGTATGACGTTGTCTTCTACGCCAAGAATATCGGCAACAGTAAGTTTTACTGATCTCATTCCAAAATCTTCAAAGAATTCTTTTGTACGCATTTCGGTGGAATCGACGTCATTCTCAGAATTGCCATCTCCATCAGAATCTTTTTTTGCATCAAAATCCCACGAGTACGTGAGTCGGTTATTCGGAACGGTTCCATCTGCTTCCGATTCTCCCGCATCAAATACAACATTATGTCCTTGAACCGTATAGGAAAATGCAGCTTTCGGAAGTTTGTGTCTTCGAGCGACATATACTGTTCGAGTTTGGCTTGTTGCAAGTCCTCTGTATATCACCTTAAGTTTTACGGTGTATTCTCCGGGTTTTTCATAGCGATGTGATGCCTGAGGTCCGGAAGAAATATCATCGTATATATTATCCCCATCAAAATCCCAATAGTATCCAGAATCAGGAATAGTTCCACCGAGAGGATCTTTTGCAGTGGCATAAAATGTAATAGTATCTCCTTCATCTATGCTCGTTTTTTCCATTTTAAAGTCTACGAGAGGACTTCTATTTTCTCCATTCACCACTTCTACAAAAGAACTTTTTCCAAAAAGATCTTCGGAATTTATACTTTTTCCGAGGTTGTCTTTCATTTCCACGACAAAATAATAGCGGCTTGTTTCCTTTGGATTGCCATACGCTGGCAGAATGATACTTGTTTGGGGAATCGTGCTCGTATGAAGACCAATTTTTTCTTTTTCTCCTGAGCGATATGCCCACCATTTATACTCGACAACATTTCCATCAGGATCCTTTGCATTTTGCACTTTTAGAGGAACAATCACAGGAGCGGTTTTATTCTCTGGAATTGAAACGACGAGGGAATCCATTTGTGGTGCTGAATTCACTACTTTGATCCAAAGCACCTCTGCAGTATTTGTTTTTTGAGAGAGCACATCTTTTACCGTGAGTTTCACGGGAAAACAGTCTGTTTTGTCAGCGGGTTCATTGAATTTCTTGTTTGCTGTTTTGTTTCGTTCAAACGTTCGATCATGAAATATCCATTCGTATTCAAGATTGGAGTGAGAACCATCTCTGTTAATCGAAGGTTCAGCATCAAAAGTAACAACGTCGACTCGAGAAACACTTATGCCAGGTTTCCCTTCTCCACAATGATCTGATTCTATCATCTGAAGAATTCCGTCTTTTTGTACTTCATACCCGGCAACGGGCATATCTTTTTCTCCTACATATATGCTGTGCTGAATTGAGTTTTCTGTATCATTTGTGTCGAATACCGTAAGCTCTACCGTATATTTTCCCTTGTTGCGAAAAATATGAGTTGTATCTGGCTGAGATCCTTGAGCGATTTCGGAGTCTCCAAAATCCCAATAGTATTTGATGGCGTTTGATGATTTTGCAGAAAATGTAATTTGTTCTTCTGGATGCGTCACAAAAGTAGTAGCGGTGAATTCTACGTTGAGGACCGAAGATATATCGATTCTCTTCACGGTTGCATCTGATTTTCCACTGTCATCAGTGACTTCCAGCTTAATGTTGTGTGCTCCAGTTTCTGAAAAAGTATATTCAGCTCTACTGGAACTCAAATTCGTGATCTCGTATGTGCCATCATTTTCGAAATCCCAAGAATATGTCAGCGGAGATCCTTCTGGATCATTACTGAGTCCTGCGTCAAAAAGAATGAGAGATGGCTGAGAATTGCTTTTTGGTCGAGCATCAAAACCAGCAGTCGGTTTTTGAGTTTCGATAGTGATAATTTCAGAAGAAACGGCAGTTTCTCCGGAGGAATCGGTAATGCTGAGTGAGACCTGAACATTTCCGCCTTTTGGGAATATTTTTGAAAAATTCTCTTCAGAGTTTTCTTGTTTTTCACCGGTGCTATCAATAAGCGTCCACTTGTACGAAACGATATCGCCTAAATTACTACTCGAAGCACTTGCCGAAAAAGAAATAGGATTTCCCACAATTCTTTCTCGTGGAGAAATACTCATTCTTGCGACAATATCAGAAACAAGAATGGTAACTGTTCTCATATTAGTTTGTCCCAAAGCATCTTTTACAGAAAGAACAACACTATATTCTCCTTTCTTTGAGAAAATGTGCGTAATGGGATCTCCTGTTTCTTTTTTTCGAAGAGGTGTTCCATCGCCAAAATCCCATGAATATTCCTGAACATTTTGCAATTCTGATTCCTGAAGACGCGGAGAAAATACAATTCCTCTTCCTGCTTCAGAGAGTGAAAATTCCTGAAAGAGTTGAGATTTCTCTCCATTAATGAGGAAATCGACAGGAGGTCCAGAATCTTCAACCGTGACCTGAACAGTATCAACTCCATCCATTTGTTCCGGTCCGCTTTCACGCTTGTCAATTCGCAGAGTAAAGACGTATCTTCCGCTCTGTTCCAGAGTAACAATTTTGGAATGTCCTCCTCCGAGTTCAATCGTTTTCCCGCTGCGATCAATATAACTCCAGTGAAAAGAATTATCGGGAATAGTTTCATCGAGTCCCGGATATTTTGAGTCTATTCCGGAAAGCTGAAGTGTAAGTGGAGCTTTCCCTTTTGATGGCTCTGCAATTGCTTTCACCAAAATTTTTAGAGAAGAGTCTGGAGTTTTGAAATTTGAAGATATTTGTGTTCCATTTGGAAGGAGAATAGTTCCATCATCAAGGACATTATAACTTCCCGGAGGGAGAATAGTGCCATCGGGGAGAATGATGGTTCCATCAGCAAGGATTGTGGTTCCATCCGGGAAAATTCGAGTTCCGTTTGGAAGAGTAATGCTTCCATCGGCATTAATAATTGTTCCAGGAGGAAGTTCTTTTCCGTCTTTCCCGACGAGTGCAGCACTTCCATCTGGTTTTATTACAATTTTCCCCGGAATTTTTGTCCCATCTTTGGTAATAATTGTGTTGTCAGGAAGGAGAATGAGACCTGGAGGAAGACGAGGATTTGTTGGATTAATAACGATAGGAGTGGTAGTTCCATCTTTATTTTTTTCTGCGAGTTTTCCATCTTTATCAACAACTACGGGCTTGTCATCTTTTGGGTTGTCAGGATTTTCAACCGGTGGCGGCGTATTCGGCTGATCTTTTCCAGCATCGATAAAAAAGTTCACTATGGCGTAAGAGAGGAGAATGATAATTATTCCGAGACCTGCGTAGAGGATAATCTTCTTTCCCTTGGTGACATTTTCATCTTCGCCTCCAGAAAGGAGCATCAAAAATCCGCCGTAAATAACCGCGATGACAGCAACGAGTCCGAGAAAACCAAGGAAATAATTTACCACTTGCAATGCTGCTGCCCGAAAACTTTTGTCTGTGATGATTTCAGGGGCAACTTCACCTATTGGAGGCGGAGTAAGGCAGCCTCCTGGAGGACATTTCTGCCCCATGTCTATTGCTGAAGCCGAAAAACTTTGAATTCCCGAAAAGATCGAGAAGAAGAAAATTCCAAGAAATATGTATTTGAAAAAGGTTTTCATAGGTTTTTGTTTTAGACCGCTGCGTTAATAAAGAAGTTTGTGAGCGCGTAGGAAAAGAGAATAACAATAATTCCTATACCCGTGTACATCATAATCTTTTTTGCCTTCTCACTATTCTCCTCACTCGCAAAAGTTGTGACGTAGAGGACTCCAGCCCATATGAATCCCACAAATGCGAGTGTTCCGGCAATGATGAGGAGAATACGAACCCAGAAGAGAATTGCTCCAATCAGAGATGTGGAAGTGTCTATGCCAGTTCCGAGAAGAAGTGTCTTAAGATACTGCAAACCTCCTTCAAGTCCTGGTCCATCAAAAACGGTATCTGCTCGGAACGCAGAATTTGCAAAAACTCCGGAGAGAAGTCCAATGGCAAAAATTCCAATGAGGAGGAAAATTTTTTTCTTCATGGAGAATATATAAATTTTTATCTCATCATTATCTCATAAACACGCTTTTTTTTCAACTCATACTGCTTCGTTTTAAAAAGCGTACTTAAATTTTTGTATTATACCACGAAGCTTTGGCTATTGAATTATAGTTTCTAAAACTTCGCAGTATTTATGAGAAGTAGTATCCCAAAAGCGAAGTATCAAAAGTCATCAAAAAAAGAAACTCAGGTGAGCTTCTTTGTGAAGAATTTCATGGGAATTACGGTTGGGGTGGTGGAGGAGAGGATTTTGGGTCTTTTTTGTCATCTTCTCCAAAAACTTTGTTGATGGCTTTTGCAGCGTTGTTGATATCATCAACCTTTTCTTGGACCTGATTGAGTGTTTTTTCTGCATCTTCTTTCGTGTTTTTGAGGTCATTTTGAATACTATCAAAGGTTTCGAGAGTCTTTCCTTTTATTTCCTCGCCTTTTTCTCGTGCGTCATCAATTTTTTGCTGTACCTCATTTTTATATGGCAACTCGCACGCAGAAAGTGCAAGAAGCATGAGGGATATGCCGATAATGAAAAAAATTCCGTGATGGTTTTTCTTCATGCATGCACCTGAAAAAACTCAGTGATACTGCTTATCTTTTGAACAAGTGCTCCTTCCAAATTTGCAAGTTCTTCGTCTGAAATTGGCGGAGGAGCAGGAGGAAGATCCTTTGGAGCTATTCGACGAACAGTTTCAGGAACATTTTCTCCTGAAGCCACTTTGATTCCTACATGAGCATGTCCATGGAAAATTTCACCACAGGCATGACACCGAATTCTGAGAAGACAATAGTTTTCTGTTGAATTTTCAACATGAATCATATTCGGACGAACTCGAATCTTACAACTGGGACATCGCACTTCATTCGTAAGCTGGCGGAGGAGATTGTGAATATGTATTGGGTCCATAAGGGGGTGCTCAAAAAAAGTGGTGATCGTGACTCCTTCGTACCCGAATTTTCCTCTTCTCCTATTTCTTTGTCAATATTTTGGAAAATGGAGAAAAATTGGTTCAGTGCAAGAAAAAGGAGAGGATATTAACAATAAAAATAAATTATGTCAAGTTCAAGTCCATATTATGTTTGGGGAACGAATGAGAGATAAAAAAATCTTGCTCTTTGTTCGATCTTTCGGGTACACTCCCTCCGCAAAAATATTTTTTGAGTTCGGGCGCTTAGCTCAGCTGGCTAGAGCATCTCGTTTACACCGAGAGGGTCGCGGGTTCGAATCCCTCAGCGCCCACCACAGTTGAATTCGAGACGAGTCCGCATTTTAGCGGACGAGTCCGAAGATACTGTGTCCCGAAAGAGCGAAGCGATTGAGGGACCTCACATATTATTAATTAGAGCGGAGAATTCATCGCATTTCAAAAAACCCGGAACGAAGAAGTCTCACGTCCCGGGTTTTTCTTGTCCAATATTTTCTTTATTTTTTCGTGCCTTCAAGAGGAGGTGGTACATCTTTTTTCTCTTCTTCCTTCTGAGTCCTTTCTTTTTCTGCTACCTTTTTCGTTTCCTCTTTCTTCTTGAGATCCAGCAATTTTTCAACAACTTTTGATGCTTCAGCACGGTTAAGATTGTCATTCCCACGGCATGTTCCTGTCCCACCGTTATCTCCCTGCATTATTTTGTTGTTGTACACTGTTTGCCATACTGCAAAATAGGTGTCATCTGCTGAAACATCCGGACAGTGAGCTTCTTTGTCATCAGAGAGGAGAAGTCCTCCAATTTTTACCAGCATTTCTGCTACTTCACTCCTGGTAACTTTATCATCAAGACCTTTCGATACCTTTACTCCATATTTCTCGGTCGCTATTTTCTTATATGGTTCAGCCCAATGATCATTTCCTTCAGCAGCTGAAACTTTCTCGCTTTCAACCGCTTCAATTGCCATCTTCAGAATTGCTCCAACTGTGAGAGTATCAGTGGCTCCAAATTCTCCAGTTGATTTTTGAGTTTCCTTGTCAGTGTAGCCCTTTACAATTCCCTCATCTTTCATTTCCGCCACAGATGGAGCGTACCAATCGGTCAATTTCACATCCGTAAATGGAACGACTCCGTCTTTGTATTGCTCTTTTTGGGATTCTTTTACCGCTTCATCCGTTTTCTTGTCCAAATCTGCTACCTTCTTTTGTAAATCCTTTTCGGAAAGTTCAGTAATATTTTCTTTCAAGTCCTTAATTTCCCCGGTAATTTCTTTTGCAGAATCACCGTAAAAAGTATTTCCAGCAATTTTATTCTCAAGTTCTTTCAATTTCTTGAGTTCATCTTTCAGAGAGGCATTTTCCGTCTCGAGAGCTTTTCTCGCCTCCTCAAGTTTCTTCATCTCTTCCATAACACTTTTCTTCTGTTCTACGAGTTCATCCTGATGTTTGTCCGGCACCATATTCAGCGCAGAAATGAGGCTCGCTGTATCGTCAGCATATTCTTTTCCTGCAGAGGCGAGGAGGGCATCGAGTACTTTCGGATCCATAGTCATGAGTTTCTGCATAACTTCTCGCGCAATCGCATCTGCAACGAGATTCATCACATCTGCCATTTCATCCTTATTTTTCCCTTTGTAGACATCTTCCACGTATCCATCAACATTTGCAGAACTCAGTTCTTCTTCCTCAAAAAGAAAATCACACGTGTCTTCGACCTCACTCGCCCAATCATCAATGGCATATTCCGTATCATTAAAGAGATCGACTTCCTTATAACTCAGATGATCAATAGCCTCATTGTGAAGATCCTCTCCTTCAGTGAGAAGGTCGTAACACGTATTGATGGTATTTTTCGCAATTTTGCTAGAAGATGCCTTTTCATCAAGGACTGTACGTGCATCCTGGATTTGTTGCCACAAAAATTTATAATCTTCTTCAGTAATAACGACATCGAGATAATACTCGAGATCAGGAATAATCGTGTTCAGATCATTTCTCATCGGATCATATTGATTATCAATAAGATCAATCGCTGCTTCATAGTTATAATTTGGACCGTCGGTAAGGTAATATAAAATATCAGTAAACACACTATCGAGTTTATCAATGAGGTCGAGCGCATCTATCGCGAGCTGTCCAATAGATTCATTTTCATGTTCTAAAATCTGACCAGAAAAATATTCCACCTGAGTTCTCATTTGATCTAGCTCCTCAATTCTGTCATTCACCCAAACCTCAGGATCCTGAGAATACCACGCAGCATCAATGAGATCCCAACATTTTTGCCATGTGTCCGCAAGTGGCCCTTGATATTCTGAATTCCAAAAGTCGGTATCAAACTCATATTCATAGAGATAGTCATCTCCTCCCCAGGTGATAGCTTCAAAATCATTTACGCACTGAATAATTTCATCAGTGGCAAGTTCCTCGCCTTCAAGTCCCCAGAGTTCGTCGTCCATTAAATCAACCTGTGTGTACGCATTATCAACTTCAGTTACGGCTTCCTCATAGGTATCTATAATGTTTTCTTCTGTTTCAGGGAGAGGAGTTTCACCTTTCTCAATGCTTTCACTACAGAGATCTCTCATTCTCTCAGGAAAATCATATTTTTTCGCAGGAGCACAATAATCTTCTTCTTGACTCGCAAATTTATGTACTACTTCCCATGTACCATTATTTTTCACCGCGAGAAAACCTGCCCTCCAATTTTCTTCAGAAGATTGTTGTCCTTCTAATATGTACCAGCCATAGACATGAGTAGATGTAGAGGGGGCAGAAATATAAAAGTCATACACCTTTCCATCCTGTGGAGTGTTAAGATCCTTCAATATTTCAGTGTCAGCAGCTGAAGGATAATCAACTCCGTCAGTGTTTGAATTCTCTTCTTTTTTTTCCCCACATTCTGGCACCATATCTGCTGGGAAATTATGCGATGCAATGGCTTCACACATTTCTTTGCCATCCCCTTGATAAATTACTTGCCACTCTGCTCCAGATTTTTTTGCAAGACCAGATCCCTCTGTTCCTGTTTTGATGTACGTAATTTTTGCTCGCATATATTCTGCTCGAGCATCAGTAATAGTTGCGGTTGCAGAATTTGCTTCTTCTGAAGCCAAAATAAGATTTACCACAGAAGTTTTCTCTGCTTCAGTCGGCAATGGGAGTTCATCCACCGCGAGTGAAACAAGCGGAGAAAAAACAAGTGAAAGTATTGCCACAGAAGAGAGGGCAATTCCTTTCAAAAAGGAGGGGAATTTTTTCATGCGAATATGGGGGAAAAATAATGGAAAAATTCCCCGTAATTAGAGCAGTTTTGCTCAAAAAAAACAATTCCTCATTTTTTTATTTTTCCATTTTCACTTGCCATTGCATTCTAAATATTGTATCAATTATTTCTGTGAAACATATTTTTATATTTTTCTCACATGACTGTATTACTCTATCTCTCTGATACGTATTTGTTTTTAGTAGCGGCAAAGGTTCTCGAAATACGCAACACGGAAAAAGGAAAAGCGATTATCTTGGATCAAACGATTTTTTATCCGCAGGGTGGCGGACAGCCGGCGGACTTTGGAGAAATTTCTTCTAATACAGCTGTGTTTGCTGTTACTGATGTCAGGCTTGATGAAACCGGAACAGTTCTCCATTATGGAAATTTTTTCAGCGGCACTTTGAAAAATGGCGATGAGGTCACATTAACAATTGATTCTGAACGAAGAACCTTGAATGCGCGTCTTCATTCTGCGGGGCATCTTCTTGATGTTGCGGTTCAAAAATCTGGAATCACGGGTCTCGTGCCGACAAAGGGTTATCATTTTCCCGAAGGTCCATACGTGGAATATAAAGGAGAACTCAAAAATCCTCAGGAATATATTTCGAAGTTGGAAGAGATTTTGACTGAGCTTGTCGCTGCGAAAATTCTCATGGAAAAGATAGAACTTTCTCCAGAAGAAGCGCAAAAAAGACAAATTTTTGCTCCTCCCGGAAAAGCTGCTCGAGTCGTAAATTTTCAGGGATACGAAGGTTGCGGATGTGGAGGAACTCACGTTCGCGATTCTGGAGAAATCGGAAAAATGACCATTCGAAAAATTTCATCGAAAAATGGAGTGACAAGGGTGGCGTATGCGCTTGAAAACACCTCGTTATAATCGTCAAATTATTATTTCTTTTCTTCTGGAAAATTTTCTCTGAGCATTTTTTGAGCGTATTGGCGTACTGCTTCTCCACTATGTGAATTATCAATTTTTTGGAGTTGTGTTTTTATGTGATCTTGAAGTCTCGCTTCCAGATTTGGAAGATCTCGGAATGCAGATTTCATCAGCAAAATAGCAAGAGTTTCATTTTCTATGCGAAGAATTTCGTCAGCAATAAATTCATATCCTTCTTGAGAGTGAAAATAAGCTCCATTTTGAATTAATCCCCTAATGACAGAGAAGGCTCGACTCGGAACTTCGTATGAAAATGATTCACTTGTAACAATTTTTTTGGCCATGGCAATTGCTTCCGGATCATCTATTTGCACTTGCATTTCCATCCATTGATCAACACCAATTGGTTCTTCTTTCCATCTCTCAAAATATGTCGCCAGCGCTCCTTTTCGCTCTTCTTCTGATTCACAGAGAATTTTAAGTGCAATAAGTTCATCTGAACCACATTCTGGGTTTTCGAATTGATCTTTTGCCAGCTGAATATGTGTATCTTGAAGAGCGCAAAGATACGAGAGACACACATTTTTTAATTTTCGTGCTTTCATAGCATCTACATCAATTTTCCCTTCTGCCTCTTTTATTCGTTCATCTTCACGAAGTGATGATTGTACGGCATTTGCTTTTTTGTAAAGTCTCAGCAGCTGGAAAATTCAAGGATTATAAGCACCACCCCTAGAGGAGATCAGAAATGACTTCATTTGGAGTACGATATCGAAGTGATTTTCTTGGTCTGTCGTTGAGTTTTTCTTGTACTGCATAGATTTTTTCTTCTGATACTTTGG
>JACRHZ010000072.1 GCA_016220175.1 Candidatus Peregrinibacteria bacterium | reverse complement strand
GGATATTTTGTATCAACGGTGGGAGTGAATGAGGAGATAATAAGAAGATACATAGAGCATCAAGGGGAGGAAGATTTTGGACAAGCGGAGCTTGAGTTGGGTTGAAGCCACGGGTCTACTGACCCGTGGAGAACTTCACATAGTGACGAAATTCGATTACATTTTCATTCTCAGATCTCCGTTCTTCTCTCATAGAATACGGTTTAGAAATATGGTATCCCTTTCCATCCCATGAACCAATATCTACGCCCCATGCCAGCGGATTTGATGCATCAGCACGATATACTCCGTCATGCTTTAAGATACGAGCCACTTCCGAATAAACCTTTTTGACATCTGGTGTATAAGACATGGAAGGTGCTTGATAGACGAGATCGAAGGACTCATCATGAATCATGAAAAGATTATCCATGCTTGCCTGAATCGTATTCACCTCATAACGGTAATGTTTCGCTGCTTTTTGATCACCTGCCAACTGACCCTCTGAAATATCAGCAACTGTAACTTGTGCTCCAAGTAAGCTAAAAACTGCAGATTGTTGCCCTCCTCCTGAAGCCAAACATAACACTTTCTTCCCTTTAATATTTTTAAGTACTTCAAGAGGATAAATCTCGTCTAGCGGCTTTGGGGGCTTTTCTAATTCTCCTTTTGCTAATTTTTTCAGTACTTCAGCATCTAAATCTAGCCAGGGGACGGTGAATCCACATCCATCTTGTACCATTTTTTCCCACCATTTCTTATTAATTGAATAAGAATTCATCTTTTATAAGTTAAAAAATTATTCACTATCAAGCTTATCAAATTTCTGCGCATTTACTCACTGCTTTCGCAACGCTTTCCGCTACTCCTTCATCAAAAGCGCTCGGAAGAATTTTTTCTGTTGTCGGCATTGGAACGAGTGCAGAAAGAGCATTTGCCGCAGCAATTTTCATTTTTTCGGTAATTTCTTTTGCTCCTGAGTCAAATACGCCGCGAAAAAGTCCAGGAAAGGCAAGAACATTGTTCACTTGATTTGGAAAGTCGCTTCGGCCAGTTGCTACTATAAAAGCACCTCCTTTTTTTGCTTCGTCCGGCATTATTTCTGGAGTGGGATTTGCCATGGCGAAAATAATCGAGTTTAGATTCATAGATTTTATGTTTTCTGCAGTGAGAAGATTTGGTTTGGAAACCCCAATGAAAACATCAGCATTTTTCAGCGCATCAGCAAGTGTTCCAGAAATATTTTCAGGATTGGTCTTTTGGAGCATTTCTTTTTTTGCAGAATTAATGTCAGTTCTTGAAGAAGAAATGATTCCTTGCGAATCGCAGAGAATTAAGTTTTTTGCTCCTCCCGAAATAAGGAGTTTTGCAACGGCAATGCCCGCCGCACCGGCTCCGGAAAATACAATTTTCACATCGGATAATTTTTTTTGAGCAACTTTTAATGCGTTCTGAAGAGCTGCAAGAACAACGATCGCGGTTCCATGTTGATCATCATGAAAGACGGCAATATTCAAACGTTCTCTTAACTTTTTTTCAATTTCAAAACATCTCGGTGCGGAGATATCTTCGAGATTTACTCCACCAAACCCGGGAGAAATCCTCACAACGGTTTCTACAATTTCATCGACATCTTTTGTGTTCAGACAAATAGAAATTGCGTCGACATTTCCAAATCGCTTAAAAAGTGCAGCTTTTCCTTCCATTACCGGAAGTGCAGCTTCAGGACCGATATCTCCGAGTCCAAGAACGGCGGTTCCATCAGTCACAATCATGACGAGATTGCCTTTTCCCGTGTAGGTATAAACTTTTTCTTTGTCCTTTGCGATTTCGAGACATGGAGCCGCAACGCCCGGAGTATACAGAAGTGAAAGATCTTCTTTGCTCTCGATTGGAGACTTGAGAGTTGTTTCCATTTTTCCTTTGAGTTTTTTATGGAGATCCAGCGCTTTTTCGTCGAGTGGAGAAGTCATAATAATTTTTAATTGCGGACGAAACTCTATCATGATGTGAAATTATTGCAATCCTCCACCACCAAAACCACCCGTCATGCCCGGACATGTGGTTTCAACCGCCTCAATCTTCCTTGTCAGGGAAAAGTCTCCCAAAAATCATCCGCAATCTTCTCAAATACTTCTCCCACTTTTCCATCTCCAATTTTCTTTCTGTCGATCGACGTTACCGGCAAAATTCCAAAAAGAGAATTGGTGAGAAATGCTGATTCAGCACATTTCAAAACATCGCTCACGGAAAATAATTTTTCTCGCCTTTGGAATCCAAATTTTCCCATTTTCTTGAGAAAAATTCTCCCAGCAGTCCCTTCGAGAATTTTCTCATTCGGAGCAGTCCAAATCTCATCTTTCACTTGAATAAAAAAATTGCTCACAGTTCCTTCGGTAATATTTCCATTTTCGAGAAAAAGACATTCAAAACTTCCGGTATCATCGCATTTTTGTTTTCCGAGAATCATCGGAAGCAGAGAAATTGTTTTTGCCGTTGGGAGAATTCGCTGAATTTCAAGCGTCACAATGGAAACTCCGTGTGTTCGATATTCTTCGGGATATTCTGGCAAGTCTGATGTCGTAATGAGAAATGTTGGATTTTTTGCGTCAGAAAAATGAAAATCATTTGCGCCGCGCGTCAACGACCAGCGAACTCTCGCTTCTTTCTGGGAAGAAAATTTATTTTTTTTCAGAAGTTCATTCGTTGCGTTTAGAGTTTCTTCAAAAGAGAAGGGGATTCGGAGTCTCAGCATTTCTGCAGATTTCTGAAAACGCTCAAAGTGCGCTGCGGGATCAAAAATTTCTCCATTCACGGTTCGGAGCGTCTCATAAATTCCATCGCCATACAAAAATCCGTGATCAAAGACGGAAATGGAAGCTTCAGAAGCCGGGAGGATTTTGCCATTGAGGAAGAGGTGCATGGAGAAAATTAAGGATTTGCGAAAAAAAATTCATCTTTTCCCCAGTTACTCGGGTTATTTTGAATATATTCACGGATTCGATTTAATGAATCTTCATCACGAATTATGTGTTCATAATAATTTCGTTGCCATAATTTCCCGGGAAATGGAGACCAATTATTATTTTTCACCCCGTCGGAATATTTTTTTGTGGTCATTGTTTTGAATCGATGAACAATATCTGGCAACGATAATATTTTTAATCCCGTAGGGGCAACCCCCTGTGGTTGCCCGATGGCATTCATTGGTTGCCCGATAATGTTTTGTGATTGTTCGATGGCGTTCATTGATTTTCCGATAATGTCGTATAATTTTTCTATTTTGTTCTGTGATTTTTCGATGGTGTTTGTGTGAATATCAGAAATTTCAGGGCAGGCACGGGGGCCTGCCCCTACGGCGAATGCGAATTCATTTTGTATTAAAATAATTCCGTGAATGTGATTCGGCATAATTTGGGACGCATCAACATCAATTCCCATATAAAATTTTGGTATTTCATCCCATACCGATTGAATCATTTTTCCCGCATCATTCAAAACCATTTCTCCGTTTTTAATTTCTCCAAATACACATTCCCGATTTTGAGTGCAGATGGTAAGAAAATATGCACCATTCTGAGAATAATCATATCCTTTCAAACGAACTGATCGCCGATGATGTATTTCGGGATTATAATTCATCAGATAATATTTTTTTCAAAATATCAAAATTGCCCTAATCCACCATGAGCGAAATAATAATTTTCGGTTCTCGTTCGGAAAGCTTGAGAACTTCGGCGGAAAGTCGTTCCAAAAGGTCTCTCCTGATGAGATCGCCCTTCACTCGCGGATCGCCATGCTTCAGAAGAATTTCCGTTCCGACATGGATCGCGATTTTTTTGAGCATGGCATGGAGATGCTTTGATTCATGTGGATATGCGAACCCAAGACTTTCTACTTCAGGATTTGTTCTGAGACCTTTGCGAACAGAGTCCGCGTGAAATGTGAAGCTGATCACTCCTCCATTCATAAGTCCTTTTCGTTCTTCTTGAACTTCTGTGCCTACATCTCCGACCATATTCCCATCAACATAAATCTCTTCCCCTGAAACCTTCTCTCTCGTTTTTTGAATTTTTCCATCAAAAACTTCGAGCACGTCTCCATTGCCAATGAGTGCGGTATTTTCTTCTGGAATATTCAAATCTGTCCGAATCATTTTGACGTGATCGGCGCGCATGTGAAATTCTCCATGCACTGGAACAAAGTTTTTTGGTTTCAAAAGTGAATAAATGAGCTTCAAATCACCCTGATGTCCGTGTCCAGACGTATGAACATCAAAATCTTTTCGCGTAATTACGTTCGCTCCTAATTTGTAGAGTTCATTAATTACGTCAATAGTAGAGCGTTCATTCCCTGGAATAGGGGAGGCGGAAAATACGACAGTATCATTCTTATCAATTTTTATAATGTTGTGTTCGCCTCGGATAATTCGCGCAAGTCCTGCGGCAATTTCTCCCTGACTTCCCGTCGTAAGAATAATTTGCTGATGAGGCGGGGTTTCAAGCATTCGTTTGGTGACTTTGTGAATGAGATTTTGCGGAACTTTCACAAATCCGAGATCAACCGCAATTCGAATATTGTCGAGAAGACTTCTCCCAACCACATATACTTTTCGATTGTATTTCTGGGCAAGTCGAATAATTTGCTGCCATCTCGCGATGACAGAAGCGAAGGATGTAATGAAGAGCCGTCCTTGTTTTGTATTCTGAATAACGTGCTCAAGAGATTCGGCAACATATTTTTCCGAGAGACAATATCCATCTTTTTGAGCATTCGTGGAATCAGCGAATATCGCATCTACTCCTCGATCACCAATTTTTGCAAGCTTTCCATATTCTGCTTGTTTTCCATCCGCGGGAGTAAAATCGAACTTAAAATCACCGGTGTGCACTACTTTTGCAGCAGGAGTCTCAATGTAAAGTCCGTGAGAATCAGGAATGGAATGATTAATGCGATAATATTCAACCGTAAAGGCTCCGAGTCTCAAAATATCCTTTGACGGATCGACTTTATGAATTTTGGATTTTGTGAGGATATTGTCCTCTTCGAGTTGTTTTTCGATAAGCGCTGCCGCGAGTGGTGGTGCAAAAACTTGAGGAAATCCGAGTTTTGGAAGTAAATATCTGAGTCCTCCAATGTGATCGAGATGTCCGTGAGTAATGATAATTGCTCTGATGTGATCTTTCTTCGCTTCCACGTATCGCGTATCGGGGAGAATACATCGCACTCCCAAATTTGATTCTCCGGGAAACTGAATTCCCGCATCTACGAGAATAATGTCATTTCCATATTCAAAACACAGGCAATTTCTTCCGACTTCGTTGAGTCCTCCGAGAGGAATTACGCGAAGTCTGTGCTTTTGAGTCGGTTGATGATGAATATTTTGCTGTTGCTGCTGATGCGAATTCTGATTTTTTGGGTTTTGTTTCCAAAATGGTTTTCGTTCATGCTGAGGTGGCCGGTGGTGTTCAAAAGGTTGAGATCGAGAGGAATTATTCTGTGGAGAAGTGTGAACATTCTGAACATGAGGTGTATTTCCTGTATTTTGAAGAGGCTTTCCCCCTCCGTTGCTGGATCCTTGGTGAGGATTCCAGCTTTTATTCTGGTCCATAAAAAATTAAATAATGAAAAACTAAAAAATAAAAAAAAGAAAATAAAAGAATAAAAAAATAAAAAATGATATTTCCTCAGGTCCTCTTTTCAGGTGAGATCCAGCCCAAGGAGAAAGTCCAAAATGGAATCCCTCGCCATAAACTTCTCTGTGTTTTTAAAATCTACTGGAGATATTATCTCACACTTTTCAAAAAAAACAAAATACACGATGAAATTTTAGATTTTATCCCGCATTGCGGGACTAGATTTTAGATTTAAAGATCACGGAATTACTCTTGATCAAGATTCGATACATATTAAAATAAAACCCTGCTCTCAATTGCTCTCGCGAGCGTCACTTCATCGGTAAATTCGAGATCCCCGCCGACGGTAAGACCTCTTGCAATTCGTGAAATTTTTACTTTAAGAGGATGAAGCGTGCGCCAGAGATACGTTGCCGTCGCCTCTCCTTCCATTGTTGGATTTGTTGCCAAAATGACTTCTTGAATTTTCCCATCAGATCTCATAATACGCTCTGTAAGTTGGCGAATTCGGAGTTCATTTGGACCGATTCCATCGAGAGGAGAAATCACTCCGCCAAGAATATGGTATCTTCCGCGAAATGCTCCTGATCTTTCGATAGAAAGAAGATCAAGCGAGTCTTCCACAATACAGATGATATGATCACTTCTTTTTGAATCCTTGCAAATATTGCAGAGATTGCCTTCAGAGAAATGGTGACATTCTCTACAAAACTCCAAATTTTTTGTGAGATCAAGAACTGATTTTCCAAAAGAATTTCGTACTTCTTCCGGTTGTTCCAAAAGAAAAAAGACAAATCTTTGCGCAGTTTTTGTTCCTACACCCGGAAGGCGGGAGAATTCTTCGATAAGGGATTCAATGCTTTTTGGGAGTGCTCCAGGATGGAAATTCATTCTGTCTAAAAAGATCGAGAGGTATTATGAAGGAAAAGAAAGTCGGGATCAACTACTTGGGGATCGCTTTTTTCAGGAAGTTTTGCTATGCTCTCCGAGAATTTCATTTCTCTTTTCTTCTCATGCATCGAAACAGAATACTCCAAAATATTTTTGTATTTTTTGCGATACTGATTTTTGTTTTTTCCTTTGGAGCTAAAATTTTAGCAAAGGATAATTTCTTTACTGATACTCTTCCGAGCCATCCAAACTTTGCTGCAATCACTGCACTTCGCAATGCCGGAACGATTCAAGGCTTTCCCGATAATACATTTGTTCCTGATAAGCTCGTCAATCGTGCGGAATCGCTCAAAGTCATTCTTCTCGGATCAAATGTAGAAATGATGGATCCACCGCTGAGGCCTCCATTTCCAGATGTCCAAGTAGAAGACTGGTTTTCTGCGTACGTACGGGTGGCAAAACAAAACTCCATCATTCAGGGAACGAAAGAAGGGAATTTTGAACCCATGAGAACAGTAAATCAGGCAGAAGCGCTCAAAATTATTCTCCTCACAAATAAAATTCCAGCCGATTCCCCATTGAGCGATCCGTTTGAAGGAAAAATCTCAAAAGACGAATGGTTTGCGCCTCACTATGAACTTGCAGAAACGTGGAAACTCTTGACTCCAGAAGAAGTAAATCCCACACATGAGCTTACACGTGGCGAGCTCGTAGAAATTATGTATCGATTTCACGAAGGGGAATACACCTATTCGTACCCTATTGGAATTGTGAGTTATTATGGTGATGGTGCAAATGGAAGTAATACGGCGAGTGGTGGAGTTTTTGATAATAATGCCTTTGTCGCTGCACACAGGACTCTCGATTTTGGAACACATGTTCTTGTTCGTGATGTGATGAATGGAACTGCGGTGGTAGTAAAAGTTATCGATCGAGGTCCGTATGTTCCGTATCGAAATCTTGATCTTTCCAAAGCGGCATTTTCTGCGCTCACGCCTCCTTCTCAAGGTCTCACCAAAGCCGAACTTGTTCCTGTTTCCGCAGACGTTCCTCTCGGACCGGTAGCGAAAATATGTGATTTTCCTGAAAAAAGGGAAACTATTGCAGTTGATGGCTATGCGAAAATTTACCTCGAAAATCAAATTCCACGGCTGTTCCGAAAAAATGAAAGTATTCATATCTCTGGAACCGCTGAAAATGGAGATATTGTCACGATTTTTTGGGAAGGAGATGGAAATATGTACCGAGAGATTGCTCCGATCGAAAATGGGAATTTTTCCAAGGATGTCACTTTTTCAAAAGAAGGAGATTTCACCTTAGGAATAATCCTCGGACAGAGTGGAGAATCAGTTGTGTATCCGATCAGTGTTTTGGACAAATATTGTTTTGTGGGAGAAGGAGAGCAGCCAAATTCTCCTGAGAATGTTCAAGGAAATATCGTTCAAGGAGATTATGTGCTTTCTTGGGAAGATGAAAACAATAATTTTTTTCGGATACTTTTTACCCAACAAGAAAAGACAACAGAATTTTTTGTAAATAATGCCCATACATTCACTGTTGATTCTAATGCATTTAAGGATTTTCAGAGTGGCATTGCGGAGGTTCGTATTTTTTCGGCAAAAACTTCTTCTTCGTTTTCGATGGATATTTCTACTCCATTTTCCGCTCCGGTAAAAAAGGAGATTATTCTTTCAGATCATTTTTTCTATGATGAAGATTTAAAAAAATTAACATCGTATGATTTTCCGAAAACTTTTACAAAAGGCGATCGAGTACGATTTTCTGGAACATTTTTAGGGAAGATTCAAGATAAAGGTTTTGTAACACGTCCGGGCGGCAGCGTTGATGAGATTCCGCTCATTATGACTGACCAGAAATTTGTTTTCAATTTTGTTCCAGATATCGTCGGGACATATATTGTCGAAGTAAATGCGGATGATGGCATTGCCATTCTCAATGTTCCGCTTTATCACCAGGACTTCGCCCCTGTTCTTCCCGATTTTTTTGATGCCAATCCTCCAAAGCAAGTAACGGGCGAAGCAGCATCTCAGAATGGAGAACGAAAACTAAAGAAAGAAGAACTCATGCTCGTGAATCTTGTGAATGCAGCAAGGGAAGAAAGTGGGCTTTCCAAATTAGAAATCGATGAAAATCTTTCAGAATTAGCGGCGTTTCGATCGCAAGATATGAAGGAAAAAGACTATTTTGCCCATGTGAATCCAGAGGGAAAATCGGTAAATGATTTTTTGGTAGATTTTGGGGTGAAAACCAAGTCAGTTGGGGAAAATCTTGCCATCGATCAGGATTATGAGTTCGCTCATGAAGGACTCATGCGAAGTCCAGGACACCGGAAAAATATTTTGAATCCAGATTGGGGAAGAATTGGTATAGGAATTGCTGAGCTTGATAACCAAATTGTGGTCACCGAACTTTTTTCGATAGTGCCGCTGACCAATTCCGAAACAGATACATATTCTTCTAAAGTCATCGACACGATTAATTCTTCAAGGACAACCGAACTTATTTCCAGCGATTCTTTGAACGATGTCGCAAAAAAATGGGCAGAGAAAATGAGAGACGAGAAATTTTTCGGTGGAGAATCTCCGTCTGGAGAAACAATCATTGATTTTGTCCGAAAAAATGGGGTGACATCAGCTGTTATGACGGGAATGTATCAATACGCGATGCTTTCTGAGTTTCTCACAGGTCTTAAAGGTGAAACGGATACAAAATTTGTCTTTGAAGAGAAATGGAAAAATATTGGAATTGGAATTTTGGTCGATGATTTAGGGATTTTAACGGCGGTCATTCTTGTCTCACCATGAACTTCCTCGTTCTCACACTTTTTCCAGAAATGCTTAAAACTCCTTTGTCGGAGAGTATTTTAAAAAGAGCACAGGAGGAGGAAAAAATTTCTGTTCAGCTCAAAAATATTCGTGATTTTGGGGAAGGGAAAAGAAAAAATGTTGATGATGCTCCATTTGGTGGGGGAGCAGGTATGGTAATGAGTCCGGAAGTTCTCGCGGATGCTTTGAGATGGGCAAAAAAGAAAATTCCCGATGCAAAAATTGTATTTTTAACACCACATGGCGAACGATTTACGCAAAAAAAAGCCATGCAATTTGCAGAAGAACAAACGCCTCTTATTCTTCTTTGCGGTCACTTTGAGGGAATTGATCATCGTATTCGCGAAATGTTTGTAGATGAAGAAATTTCACTTGGAGATTTTGTGCTTACTGGAGGAGAAATTCCAGCTCTTGCGCTCATTGACGCTGTTTCACGGCTTATTCCCGGAGTACTTGGAAATGAAGAAAGTCATGAAGAAGAAAGTTTTTCTCTTAAATTTGGAGGGAGAATGGAATATCCACAATATACAAGACCTGAGGAATTTGAGGGAATGAGAGTTCCCGAAGTACTTCTTTCTGGGAATCATGCGGAAATAAAAAAATGGAGAGAATCGCATATTGAAGGGTTTTCGCAACGTGAATTTGAACTTTTTCATCTTGCAAAAACTTCATTTTCACCAAAAAAACCATGGAAAGCCAAAAATTTTCTTTTACGAACACAGCTTTCCTCGGATGTTGAGCATTTTGTGAAATGGATGAATGATGCGGAAGTCGCAGAATTTACGCTGTACGATCCTCCCTATTCTTATGAAGACGAAGAGGAAAGATATGAAGAAGAAATCATAAATTTTCAGGGACTTTTTCTCACCATTGTTGATCGCATTACTGGAATTCCCATTGGGAAAACGGCATTTGAGCTTCAGGAGTATAATGAATACGTGGCATCATTCAGTATCATGATCGGGGAAAAAGGACTCTGGGGCAAGGGTCTTGGAACCGCGGTAGTTTGTGAAATGCAAAAAATTGGATTTGAACTTCTCCATCTCGAAAAAATTTCTATTGATGCATTTGAAGAAAATGCTCCGGCTCGATCACTTTATGAAAAATGTGGATTTTATCCTGTGGGAGCTCGTCAAAACCATGTACAAAAAAAGAACGGGATGCACAATATTTTTCTCTATGAACTCATGAAAAGTGAATGGCAGGAAATGCAGGACCATTCCAAAGAAACGAAGGAAATTCTTAAGTTTCGGGGGAATTTTGATCTTGGGGAGTAGGAAAAAAAAGTACATTTTTCTTCATTATTTTTACTTCTTGAAATTCTCGAGGTTTTCCCACGGGGATTTTTAGTCGAATGTAATTTGATGTGAGACCTGTTTTATCAGCTTCTACGAGAACTCGCATCTTTTTCCCAATGTGTGATTCAATAAATTTTTTGCTAAGAATTTCTCCGAGCTCGCGAAGTTTTTTCGCACGGTTTTTTCTTTCAAAAACTTCAATTTTGTCTGGAAAATTTGCTGCTCCTGTTCCTTCTCTCTCAGAAAAAGGAAAAACATGGAGCTTTGCAAATCCAATTTTTTTCACCATTTCCATGGTTTTTTGAAAATCTTCTTCTGCTTCACCCGGAAATCCGACGATAAAATCTGCGGTAAAAGCAGTACCTGGGCGAATTTTTCTCATTTTTTTGACGATTTCATAGACTTCTTTCGTTCCATGTCCACGGTTCATTTTTTGGAGAATTTGATCAGATCCACTTTGAATGGAAAGATGGAGATGATCACACATTCGTGGGTTTTTCATTTCCTCAAAAAAATCTTCATGAAGAAATTGTGGTCCAATGGATGAAATTCGAATTCTTGGAACATTTGTATGGCTCAAAATTTCATGAAGAAGTTTCCCGAATTGACTTTTTTTCGAATTGTTCGAATTGTCGCATCCCCAAGCCGCAAGATTAATTCCAGTAAGCACGATTTCTTGTATTCCTGACTCCTCTGCGCGAACAATTTGCCGAATAATCCCTTCAAGGGGAAGGCTTTCATGTTTTCCACGAGAAATTCGAGTAACACAGAAAGTACAGAAATTATCGCATCCGGATTGAATGGCAATCGGAAGACGTGTTCTTGCGGAATCAGGAAAATAAGTGTCTTTTTCTGAAAGTCCAAAGTGATGGAGAAGCAGTGATTCATTGCCAAAAACGATTGCGTCCGGAAAATGTTTTTTCCATTTTGTTTCATTCGCTTTTGGACCGCATCCGAAAATTACGACAGTTTTGTTATTTTTCGAAGCTTTTATCGCTTCTCTTCGCGATTCGCCTTCCGCCTTTGCGGTAACGATGCATGAATTCACGAGAATAACGTCAGCTTCGTCTTCAGATTCTACTGGAATATTTCCCGCCATTTGAAGACCTGCTGAAATTCTCGCAGAATCAAGCCAGTTCATTTTGCAGCCGAACGTGCGAAATGTGAATTTCATAAATGGAACAATGATCATCGGCTGGTACTCTAAATGAATTTTTGAGAATTTTGAATGGATAAGATAAAAAATTTAGCGAAAGTCGGGAATCACCGCTTTCTTGTCACCACGGGCTTGACCCGGGGTCTCAATCATCACCAAAAGTGAGGAAAAAAAAAGAAGTGGTCATTTTGGGTATTTCTTGATTGTTGATAGTACTTGAGATCCCGGCTATTCCTCGGCAAGCCTCGAAATGCTGGGATGACAAGTGAGAGCCAGCATCCGCCCTTTCTTTTTCCCCATTTTTTTGGTATAATTACGAGATACATTTAGCCAACCTTTCCATGAAAAACTCTTCTTCCGAAAAGAATGCAAAAAGGCAGGTGAGAACTGGTTCAACTATATTGAAGTGGCACGTGCCGGAGTATGAATATCGCGACAAAGGTCCGATTTGGAAATTTCTCGCGATTCTCCTCGTGATCGGACTCATCATATACGGCATTATCTCTGATTCGTATCCGTTTTCTGTGGTGGTGGCGCTTTTTGCCGGAGTGTATTTTTTGACCCACAAAAAGCCAAAAGTAATTGAAATTTGCGTGACTGACATGGGAATTCAAGTCGATCATAGATTTTACGAATTCTCCAACATTCGCAATTTTTGGATTCTGTTTAAGCCCGGGGAAGTGGAAACGCTCAATTTGCATCTCGCAAAAAACGTAGTGAAAGAAGTGAGCATTTTGCTCGGGGAACAAGACCCCGCAGAACTCCGTGAAGTTCTTTCTCGTTTTGTTTCCGAGCTCGCGGGAAAAGATGAGTCTGCTGTCGACTGGATTACGAGAAAACTCAAACTCTAGAATATTTTTCTTTTCAAAATACACACACAAAAATAATGTCAGAATTTGAAGTATTGTCGGCGAAAGAGGGAAAAAATCCTCTGGGAATTGCCTCAGAAGTATGGCAAGAAGCAAAGCAGGAAGTAGAATCTCTTGAATGGAGGAAGAAAAAAGAGAAAGATGCGCTTTTTCTGAGTGGGCTTGGAGAAGAAATTATGAATAAATTTTCTCAAGGTGATGCGAGGAAGGCGATTGAAGAGAGTATTCGAAAAGGCGGAGTTTATACGAATGAGACCGATAAGATTGAAGAAGCAGAGGAAGAATTAGAAAAATTACCAAAATTAATGAAGGAGAAAGGAATTGAGGTAGGAAGATTTCAACAGCAAATTGATGTCATTGAAGGACCGCAAAATAAATTATCAGAAGAAATAGATGAAATCGATAAAGATTTAGCAGATCTTCGTGCGCAAGAGTTGATTTTACAAATGGAAATTGATTTTAAAACAAGAGGATTTCGACTCACGAGTGAAAAGAGAACATATCCTTTTCCAAAAAGAAGTTATACGGAGGCACAAAATGAGCTGAAAGAGGTCATGCAGAAAATACAAAAAAATAAGGAAGAAAAGGAAAAAAAGGATGAAGAGTTGAAAAAAATGAAAGGAGACAATGCCTCGGCACTTGAGGCGCTAATAACTGATAGAACTCCTAAAGTAGGCGAATATCAAGCATATTTAGCACAGCGTCGAACTTTGCGAGAGAAAATTTCTGATCTTAAAAATCAGCGTGAAGCACTTGTTTCTTCAGCAGCGATTGAAAAAATACTACTGGTAGAAATGGAAGTTCGAAGACAAATTTCGACCGCTCTTGGAGCGTCGTTTGCGGAAATTCAGGAGATAGAACGAAAGGGAACTTTTGGACCAGAAGAAACTGAACATAAACTTGATGTGCTGAAACTTAAAGTTGAAAAATATTTACAAGAGGTACGCAAAGATCCGAACAAAAGAGATTCTTCTCCTGATTTTTTCGCTCAGCTCGAAAAAAGCGGAAATCTTTCAAGCCTTCCTCAAGGTGGTGATGAAATGGGACAACTTGCGCTCATGAAAGAGCGAGAATTTAACAGCGATGGAAAACCTGCAGGAAAAGACTTCTACTTCGATCCGAGAGCTAATAATCTTGTGAATTTTTACAGAATGGCTCCGGGAGAAATTGGAAGAAGCATCAGTGATGCAGATCTCAAGTTTGTGTATGACCTTTTGAATTCAAAAAAAGATATCGAGGAGCAATTTAAAAATGAAGAAGGGACAATAGATCGAATGACTGGAGTTTCAGACGAATATAAACTCGCGGAACATGCAAAACTGAATCAAAAAAAAGATTTTGTATTTGCGCTTCTCCACATTTCTCGAAGTATTTTTGAAGAGATGAAACTGGGTAATCCCGCGAGCGAAGCTCTTGCAAAAAGATTTTACTGGATCAATTCCGGCAGAGACCCGGGCGAAGATCATTTTCTCATTGCAAAAATTGGTATTCATGAAGAAGAGGTAAAAGTATTTACTCCCGAAGAAAAATCCGCTGCTTTAGCGAGATCAGAGATGAAAGAGAGACAAGAAAAACTTCCGCCACATTTTCTTGATAATTATCGAGAACTCTATCTCGGCGAAGTCGAACCACTCATGAAAGACATTTATAACGAACGAGGAAAAGTTTATTTTCAGGCATCTCAACAAGCGGAAGATATTATTGCGTATTGGCGAGGAGACTTCTCTTTGAATGATTTGAAGGGAGAGGCAAACAAAGGAAAAAGAGAAGAACTCTTCCGATATCTTCATAACCTCGTGGAAAGTCCGGGAGAAAGATTCAATGAAAGAACGCTCAAAGATATCAATGACAAAGAAGGAAAAACTCAGAAAACACCGGCGGCAAAGCTTCTTTTTAATCTCGCTCTTCAAAGAATTGCTGAAGAGTTACGCCTAAAAATTGTAAAAGATCCTGATCTCGTCAAGGACTTTGAACCATTCCAAAAGTCAAAAGTGGAAAATATCGGAATGCTCGATCTGAATCAAAATCTCAAAATTGAAGATTTCGGATCAATTACCGATGGAGTTACAGTTGCCGGAAGTGTTCTCAGAGGACTTGGAATGTACTATGCAGGACTTACTGCTGTCGTAAATTTGGTGATTGCTTTGCAGAATTATAAAAATTTTGCTGATTATCTTCCGCATATTTTAGCAGGAGCCGCTGGAGTATATGCACTTACAGAATACAATTATCTTCTTCGTACCGGTGATCCCGTTACGAATTATATTCGCTATCGAGTTGCGGCAGATGCGCATTTGAAAAAACTTTTCATTGATTTTACAGGAGATGAAAGGGAAGTAGCGCTCATGAAAATGATTGATTGGAAAGAAACGCGTGCAGATAAACTTGTGCCAAGAAAAGACAAAAACGACAAATCCACTGGACCAAGTACGCTCTCATCACAAAATCTGAAAGACAGAGTGGAAGCAGGAGATATTCAACTTTTAGATCAAGGAGAATCATCAAAAAATGAATTTTACCGTTTGGCAGATTCTTTGACTTCAGGAGAAGGGGATTCCAAAAACACAAGAAGATATGAACTCTACAAGGAGCTTTCCGGAAAACATACGGCGGATCAAATGGTGAATGTGATCAAACTTTCTCAGGATTTAAAGATGGCTCAATAAAATTTATATAAAATTTTTTTCTATGACAATACCACCAAATATCACCAGCATTCCTCAAAATCAGAATCGACTCGATGATTCTCATGTTCAAGAAAATGAAAATTCATCAAATGCGGATCAGAAATTCGTTTCCGATAAAAAGCAGAATGCACCAACGACTCTTTCTCCAATTCAAAAAGAAAATTTTTTAGAGAAAGTGAATCCTCAAAGTGCACTCTGTGATGAAAAATACCTCAGAGCGCTTTTTATAGGAAATCTTCCTCTGGATGAATCTAGGTCACAAGAACTCGATGAGATCATAAAACTCTACATACAAAATCCGAAATTTTTTCAGGAAATAAATGTTTTTATAGAGACCGTTTGGGGGAAAAATAATAATCAAAAAGTAAAGCAGGGAACTCAGCGCCAACTTCTGTATCTTTCAATGCAAGAAAATGTTTTTGAGAAATATAGACAAATGAAATTGAAAGGAAGACTGAGCGGAACCGCATTTCCTGAGGAAGTTGTGCAAGCGATATCGAAAGCATCACTTCCCGTAGATTTTGAAGTGCTCATGCAAGAGGATGTGAAGCTCAGATTTGCAATGCCAGAAGCAGTAAAAGCGCTCGTGCTTCCACTTGGAATTCTGGATGCTTGTGGAATCTCAAGTACGTTTGAACAGCAAAAAAGTATTCAGGAGAATTCATATTCTCGAAAAAAACCATCAGAAATTGCACACGGATCTGGATATGTTTTCCAGGTACGAACATACAGCGAAATTCCAAAGGACGAAGGCGTTCTTATTACGGCTTTGGAGGCGAGGAATATGGAAATGGCTTCTTCTCAAAAACAAGAACAAAAAGAACCAGTGAATGCGCAGGGCGAGACCGAAGCGCAGTTCAAAGCACGAACAGAGGCGATGAAGAAGCAAGATGAGGAACTCCAAAAAGCTCAGGAAGAAACAGCTCGGTCTACAGCTCTGAATGTAAAAGCGAAACAAAGTTCGCCTGTAAAAAAAGGATTTAAGGCACTCGGAACTGCGCAAAAAGGTGGACTTGTAGTAGGAGGCGCTCTGGCAGCAGCTGCAGGATCAACATTTCTTCCAATTTTTTTCGGATAACAATTACTCTCTCAAATACATATTTTTTATGAAAACATTTCTCACTCAGTACGGCAAAAAAATACTCTTCAGCTTTCTCGTTGCGACTTTTCTCTTTGGAGTTCCTGCACAAATTCTTCCTCAAGGATTCAGAAATGAAAATGTGGCGTATGCAGCCGTTACAGATGAGAAAACAGGGTGTGAGAAGTTTGATGTGGGAACACAGGATAGAAAAGATTGTGATGAAGACGTGAGGCGAAGGAAAATAGCTGAGGCAGCACAAATTACTGCAGGAACTGATGAAACAACTATTAAATGGGGAAAACTCGCATCTCAATTTATTGGGATTTTTACGCCGCTTATTGCGCTTCTCGTAAAACTCGATGGACTCCTTATGTCGAATGAGGTAATTGTGGGAAATTTTGGAGGAGCAAGTTCTGAAGATTTTATGCCAATTCTTCACAATGTATGGCTCATGATTCGCGATCTCGTGAATTATGTGTTTATTCTTATTCTCCTCGGAATTGCGTTTATGAGCGTCTTTGGTGCCGCAAAACCGGAAAATAATAATTTTGAAATTAAAAAACTCCTTCCTAAATTTATTATTGCTCTCATAGCCGTGAATTTCACATGGTTTGGGGCTCAGGTTATTCTCGATGTCGCGAATGTGACGACGCATATCGTGTACGCTATACCCCGAAGCGTGATGGCGGGAGAAATAGGAGATAATACGGTCATGAGAACGTGTGAAAAAGCGAAAGATGAGAAAGGGAACATAATTGACGATAAGCTTGATATGAGTACATGTATGATGCTTCTTGTCTACAGTGACAACTCGATTGAGGGAATCAGAAAGAGGAATGCAGAAAAAAAGGCGAAAGAAGAAGAAAAGGCAAAAGAGAGTGCTGCTGGAGAAACAGCTCCGGAATTCAAAGAAAGAACGCTTTTTGAAGGAAGAGATTTCGCAGAAAAGGGCGAGGCTGAAGCAGTACCTGGTACAGGAAAGGACGTTGCTCTAAAAGAAATAATTAAGACGATAAAAGAAAACAAGGATGATAAATCAGTAATGTATGTCCAGGATACAGGGGATTTTATTATTCTCTGGGGAAATTTTAATTATGAAAAATTTCAGGGAAATTCAATTGCTGCACTCTTTGCATACAATGTTCTTCAGATTCAAACTTTATCGGAAACAGCAAAAGGCGGAATTGATGACTTTACTGAGGTGCAGGATCTTATCGTATCTATCGGGTTTTCGCTTCTCTTCATGATTATTATTATCGTGGCGTATGCGGTCATGACTATTGTTCTTATTGAGAGAATTTTGATTATTTGGATGAATATGATTCTTTCTCCAATCGCGGCAATTCTTCCATTTGCTGAAGATTTTGGACTCAGCGGAGGAGATTTTAGCGAGAAGGGAATTGGCCTCAAACCATTTCTGCAATATGCATTTTTCCCGGCGATTATGGCAATTCCGCTTGAGCTCGGATATATTCTTATCAGCGCCGGGCAAGTACTCACAAATGCTACGTCGGATGGAAAAGACTTTGTCATTAGAGATTCCTCAGGTGGAGAGCTCATATTTGAGTCGGAACTCATTCATGGAGTTCATACGTTTCACCAATTCCTCTGGTATATTCTTGCTATTATTGTTTTGTGGTCGAGTGTCGAAATTTCGAAAAGTACCAGCAAACATATGGGAGATGTCATCGAAAGTATTACGAGCAAAGTCAAAGGAGTCGGGAAATTTATTGCGACAACTCCGATGTATGCGCAATTTATTCCGATTGCCACTTCAAAAGGAGGTGGAGCGAGTGGAGAGCAGAAATTGGCTCTTGGCGATCTCAGTGGAATTGCGGAGAAACTCCAGCGTGGAAGATCTCAGAGATCTGCTGAACGTTTAGAAAATGTTATGCCGACCGAGAATTTAGAAAAAACTATTGCGAATGCTGTTTCAAGGGCAACGAGCGGAGCGCTGAATAAAGCTCTCGACCAGCCAAAATTGAAAGATGAGTTAGCTGGCGCTAATAAAACTCCACAAAAATATGTTGATTTTGTCAATAAACATCTTAAGGGAGTTATACCGGGTCTCGAAAACATTCCAATAAATATTGAAAATGCTAAAAAAATACTCCAAGAGATTCAAAATACGGCAGGCATAACTCCAGGAACACAAGCTGTTCTTGCTGCAGGCGAAATTAGTGCCACAACGGCGAGTGGGAATGCGGCAGGAGCTTCAACAGTGACGATTGGCGACGTGGCAGGAGCAACGTTAAAAGATATGAAGCTTGGAACAAAAGCATTGGGGACTGTGGATACAACAAATATAGATCAAGTGAAATCTATTTTACGAGACAATGAGCCTCAAAAAGAAGCAATAGTAGCGGAAATGATTAATGTTCTTAGGGATAAAGATCAAGTAAATTTCGTATTAAAATTAAAAGGAGATACTGAAACGGCTGAAATAGAAGAGTTGAAGAAATATGGTTCGGATGGAAATAAGTTACCAGATTCTTCTACTAAGCCTGCTGCTTCTGGTGCTCACTAATAAATTGATACTTTCAGGAAGGCGATACGGCGCTCTTCAAGAGCCTGAGGGCTCCTCAGAGCCTCGAATGGCCGTATCGCCTTCCGGAACATCATCCTCTTACCGTCATGTCGACTGCAGACGCGAAGCATCAAAATATGCTCAGAAGAAATTGAGCGTGTCTTTCTGGAGACATCTCTTTTTACCAGAAATACACACTGAATTCAGTGTCAAGAATTGGTGATGTGAGATTCCTCCAGTTGGTGAACATTCTCTTCTCCTAAAAGCCTGTCCGACGCTGAGTTTGCGGAGTCGGAATGACGGGGAGAGAAGAACATGGGCAAAAGCGCGGATCCATATCCGCGCCCAAAGAAATCGGCATTTGCACCGTGGCGACGATAGGATTGTCGCTTTCATTCCATCGCATCTCTCATGGAAAGCACAAGCCTTCCCTTGTCATCAATTTCCATGAGTTTTACCTTCACTTTCTGTTCAAGCTTCAGGTATTTGTTCACGTCTTCTACGCGTTCTTTGGCAATTCTAGAAACGTGGATGAGTCCCTGAACATCAGGAAGAATTTCAGCAAATGCTCCATAGGCTTCAATGCGCTTTACAGTTGCTTCATAAATTTTCCCCACCTCTGGCTTTACGACAATTCCCATAATCCACGCCACCGCCTTTTTCATATTCTCTGCATTATTCGAAGCGACGACAACCTTTCCGCTATCATCTATTTCGATTTCACATCCTGTTTCCGCAATAATTTTCTGTATGACTTCGCCTCCTTTTCCGATCACCTTTCGAATCATGTCCTGATCGATCATGATCATTTCCAGTCGTGGTGCGTATGGAGAAAGCTCTTTTCGTGGAGCTCCGATCACAGACATCATTTTCTCTAAAATCTCGAAACGTCCCTTTTTTGCTTGTGTAAACGCTTGTTCAAAAATTGCCTCAGAAATTCCCATGATCTTCGTGTCCATTTGAATTGCCGTAATTCCCTTACTTGTTCCGGCAACCTTAAAATCCATATCTCCTCCAAAATCTTCTTCATCCTGAATATCAGAAAGAATTTTGAAAACTTTCGGATTTTCTGGATCCACCATAAGTCCCATCGCGATTCCGCTTACTGGAGCTTTTATTGGAACTCCTGCATCCATAAGTGAGAGTGCTGATCCGCACGTTGCTGCCATGGAAGATGATCCGTTCGATTGCAAAATTTCAGAAACAACACGAATCACGTACGGAAAATCCTCACGAGACGGAAGCACTGGCATAATCGCACGTTCAGCGAGTGCGCCATGACCAATTTCTCGATTTCCGGGCATGAGTCTATTTGAAGTTTCTCCCGTCGAAAACGGAGGGAAATTATAGTGATGCATGTAGTAATGTTTTTTTTCTCCTTCTACTCCATCGGTAAGAAGAGCCATTCCTGGACCAGCGAGCGTTACTACAGAAAGTCCTTGAGTTTCTCCGCGTTGGAAAAGTGCAGATCCATGAGTTCGAGAAAGAACGCCTACTTCCACATTGATTGACCTCACTTCATCAAGTTTTCGCCCAGCAATTCTCTTTCCATCTTTCAGAATTGAATCCCGAATGAGTTTTTTCCAAATTTTATCTCCCATTTCGTGAAAAAGAGAAAGATCGCGTTCTTCTCCAAATTTTTCTACGGCTTTTTCTTGAATTTTCTGGAGAATTTCACTTTTCTTCTGTGAGCGCTCCACTTTTCCCGGAATACCGAAAAGGCATTCTTTGAGTTCCTGAAGACCTTCCTCGGTAATAAACTCGAGAAGTTCTTCATCTTTTTTTGGAGAATCAAATGTTTTTTTCGGTTTTCCAATTTTTTCCTGAATTTCTTGAACGAATTTGCAAATTTTCTGTCCCCATTTTTTCCCAAATGCAATTGCTTCGAGCATTTTTTCCTCAGGAATTTCATTCGCTCCCGCCTCGATCATAATGACATTTTCGAGCGCAGAAGAAACAATGAGATCGAGATCTGACTTTGATCTTGCCTCTGGAGATGGATTCAGCACAAATTCTTCATTGATAATTCCCACGCGAACGCTTGCGGTTGGACCATGAAATGGGATATCAGAAATAGAAAGTGCCACGGAAGTCGCAATGCTCGCCACCATGTCGTGTTCATTCTCACCATCGTAAGAAAGTATTGTGAGAATCACCTGAACATCGTTGTATATTCCCTTTGGAAAAAGCGGACGAATACTTCGATCTATCACTCTTCCCATGAGAATTTTTTCATCAGAAGGTCGCATTTCCCGTTTTTGATGACGAGCTCCTTTAATAAGACCTGCGGCATAGAGTTTCTCCTGATAATTGACCATGAGCGGGAAAAAGTCTAATCCTTCCCGAATCTCAGCAGACATCACGGCTGTTGCGAGCACGGTTGTACCGCCGATGGTTACAACGGCAGATCCGTTAGTTTGTTGAGCAAATCTTCCGGTTTCTACCAAAATTTCCTTATCACCAAGAGTGTAAGAAAATGTATTGAAATTTTTGTAATAAGACATGGAAAAAGAGAAAAATGACAAAAGTCCTTCTCTTTTCCGAGTCTAAAGCAACCCCGCACCTTTTTTACTCACAATTTGCAAGGAAAATGCAAAAAGGGTGCGGGG
The DNA here is from genome assembly GCA_016220175.1 of Candidatus Peregrinibacteria bacterium. Lineage (NCBI taxonomy): Bacteria > Candidatus Peregrinibacteriota > Candidatus Peregrinibacteria bacterium. Next base: position 785 of record JACRHZ010000072.1, on the reverse strand, counting down.
CGGCTTCCTTAAGAAAAAAGAAAGAAAAATAAAGAAACGTCGAGGAAAAACTATCCTCGAATACCGAGTTTTTTAACGAGCTTTTTGTACCTCTCATCAGATTTTTCCTTGAGAAATTTGAGAAGTTTCTTTCGATTTCCTACCATCATGAGGAGTCCTCTTCGGGAATGATTATCGTTTTTGTGGTGTTGCAAATGTTCGGTAAGTTCATTGATTCGATGCGTCAAAATTGCAACCTGCACTTCTGCAGATCCGGTGTCTTTTTCATGGGTTCTGTGTTTCTGCATTACTGCCTTTTTTCGTTCTCTTCTCGTAAGCGTATGCTTCTCTCGTTTTTTCACCGGAGCTTTTGCTTTAATCACGGGTTTTGGAGCTGCTTCTTTTTGCTGAGGAGCAGCATTTTTTGTAGACTTTGATGGTTTTGATTTCTTCGGTGCTGATGCTTTCGCTGCCTTTTTTGTTTTTGTGGATTTTGTTGATTTGGAAGAAGTCTTCTTTGCTTTCGTAGCCATGATAGAAAAAGGATAAAATTCAGGACTTTTCGTTTCACGCGACTATAAACTTTGCGAGAACCAAAAGAGCGAAAAAATAACGCGAGAGGATTCTACACGAGTTTTGAGCGGAAGGCAAAGGAAATTGGTTGCACGTACATTCTAAAATTATAAGCACCACCCTAGAGATAAAATAAGTTTATATTTTATTTCTAGACATGAAACAAGTTCGCAAGCCAATCAGCTTCAAAGAGCGAGAGGAAATAGAGAGGATGTTAGAAAAGAAAAAGTCGT
>JACRHZ010000071.1 GCA_016220175.1 Candidatus Peregrinibacteria bacterium | reverse complement strand
CGACTTTTTCTTTTCTAACATCCTCTCTATTTCCTCTCGCTCTTTGAAGCTGATTGGCTTGCGAACTTGTTTCATGTCTAGAAATAAAATATAAACTTATTTTATCTCTAGGGTGGTGCTTATAATTTTAGAATGTACGATAGAACAGAAAGTCTCGTAATTTTTTTAAAAATACGCCACAATATTTTCAGAATTTTTTCTGGTATGCTTAGCTTTTTTCAACTCACAAAAAATTATGGCATCCAAACCGTCCTTGATGAGGTGAATTTTCAAGTAAATGCAGGAGAATTTGTTGCTATTCTTGGAGCTTCAGGATCGGGAAAGTCGACACTCATTAGTCTTCTTATTGGAGCGGACAAACCCACATCGGGAAGTATCTCCATAGATGGAATTACTATAGAAGAACTCTCTCCAGGAGAGCTTCAGCTCTATAGGCAGCAAATTGGGGTGGTTTTTCAGGACTTTAAACTTCTGGAAAAAAAGACGGTATTTGAAAATGTCGCTTTTGTTTTGGAAGTTTGTGGTGAGCTGGAAATAGAGATTGAACACAAGGTGGGAGCAATCCTCGAGAGAGTCGGACTTACAGGGATGAGCCATAAATTTCCGCATCAACTTTCAGGCGGAGAACAGCAGCGTGTTGCGATTGCTCGAGCGCTCGTGCACTCACCAAAACTATTGATTGCTGATGAACCGACTGGAAATCTCGATCCACGAAACACGAGAGACATTGGGTCTCTTCTCAGCAAATTCAACAAAGAAGACCATCTCACCGTTATTGTCACCACCCATGATCCCGTCTTTTTGAAGAGTATTGTGAAGCCGAGAGTTTTAAAACTGGAACACAAAAAGATACACGAAGACACCACATGGGAAAAAACTTTTGAATTTGGAGGAGAAGAAAAAGAGGAAGGAGTGTAGGAATTTTCATGCATATTTACAATGCTCTTCTTATCACGAAATACTCAGAAATGAGAGAAAGTGAGCAGTTTGTATTGTGTTGTCGGAGCGTGACAACAGAATCACATCCTTTTCGAGGAATACAAAAATCCTTGTTCACGAAGAGCAAAAGATCATTTCCGCGCCGAACATTTTCATTGAAATTTTGAATGCCTCAACAAAAATTTTGAAGAGAGATGGTAAAGTGACTTCCAGAATAATTCTTTGGAATGGATCTCGAAACGAAACTTTTCTGGGCATCACTCGATTTTCTGAACATACGAAGACTCGCTATTTTTCGTTCATATTTTGGGAATCTCCAAAATGCAAAAAAAAACATTACTCGAGAAGATCTCATAAAAATGGGAATCCGAGAAAGGAGTACTGAGGCATGTATTGAAAAAATAAAAACGATGAATTTCTCAAGAATTCAGAAGAAATTTGAACAAGAAAAATGCCAACTCATATTTATTGATGATGAATCTTTTCCCTCTGCGCTTCGGAATATTCCAGATCCGCCAATCTTTCTTTTCACAAAAGGAACGATTCTTCCCGAAGATAATATTTCTCTTGCAGTTGTCGGAACAAGAAAATGTTCTCCGTATGGAAAAAGAGTCATAGCGCACATTTTGCCCGAAATTATTCGGACTGGATTTACCATTATTTCGGGAATGGCATTTGGAGTTGATACAGAAGCTCATCGGGCAGCGCTTAAAAGAAATGGAAGAACTCTTGCCGTGTGGGGAACAGGGATCGATCTTCCGTATCCAGTGCAGAACAAGAAGCTTGCGAGAGAAATAGAAGAGTCGGGAGCAATCATCTCTGAATTTCCGCTCGGCACACCACCTGATCCATATAATTTTCCAAGGAGGAATCGCCTTATTTCTGGAATTTCACTCGGGGTAATTGTTATTGAAGCACAAGAAAAATCAGGATCACTCATTACTGCAAGGATTGCCCTTGAACAGGGGAAAGAAGTTTTCGCTGTTCCCGGGGCCATTTTTTCTGATCTTTCTGAAGGAGCAAACACCATTATTCGAAAGGGCGAGGCAAAGCTCGTGAGTGGACCTGCGGATATTCTCGAAGAATTTTCTTTTGTGAAAAACAATACAGAAGTCCGAAAATTTATTCCAGAAAACGAAATTCAAAGAACGATTTTCGAAACACTCTCAAAAGAAGGAATGTCATTTGATGAACTTGTTTTGCTCTCGAAAAAAACCAGCGCAGAAGTTTCCACTGCACTTCTTTTTATGTCCATGAAAGGGGCGGTAACAGATTTAGGAATGAATGAATGGGCGAGGAATTTCTAACTCCGCTAAAGCGGAGTTAAATCCCAAAAAATTTTTCCGCATTCTTCGTTGTCGCTTCCGAAAATTCTTCTAACGAAATTCCCCGTATTTTTGCAATAAATTCCGCCGTGTCTCTTACAAATGCCGGTTCGCATCTTTTTCCCCGATTCGGCGGTGGAGCCAAAAATGGAGCATCGGTTTCCACCATAATTCGATCAAGAGGAATCGTTCTGACCACCTCAAGAAGAAAATCATTTTTTCCAAATGTCACGACTCCTGTAAAAGAAATCATTCCATTAAGATCGAGAATTTTTCTCGCGACTTCCATTCCTTCCGAAAAACAATGCACTACAAACGGATACCCTTTATGTTTTTGTAAAACTTCAAGGGTTTCGTTCACCGCTGATCGCGAATGAACAATCACTGGACGATGCATCTTTTTTGCAAATTCAAAATGTATTTCGAATGCAGAAACCTGTCTTTGAAGAGGTGGATTTTCCGGTCGATACAAATCGATTCCTGTTTCGCCAATGGCAACAACTTTTGGATGAGAAGCGAGCTCTCGAATAGTCTGAAAATCATCTTCAAAAGTCTCTTTAGTATCAGAGGGATGGATTCCAAGTGAGCCGTATACACCCTCATATTTCTCGAGAATCGGAATCGTTTTTCTCGCATCTTCAACTCTACAACCAATAGAAATCATTTTCGTAACGCCAGCGGCTTTCGCGCGCTTAACAACATCATCGAGATCAATATCAAACTTGTCGAAATTCAAATGGCAATGAGTATCAATGAGGTGCATAAAAATTACTCAGAATTCTTCGTGAGAAAATATACGCCGATCATTATGGGCACAAGACCACCAATTTGCCAAATACTCGGAATTTCTCCAAGGAGAAAAAACGAAAAAATAAGCGTGAAGAGAGGTGCAACAGAAGAAAGAGCAAGTGTTTTAGAGATAGAGATTCGAAAAAGAGCTTCTACCCAAAAAATATTCCGCAAACCAAAGAGAAATACCCCATTAAGAATGAGAACAGGAAGGACTTTCCACATTGCACTTATTTCGGGTATTGAATTCACAAAAGAAGCCAAGAAAAAAAGGAAAAACACACTGATAAAACTTCGGATAAAAAGAAGAAATGGCGCACTTACTAATTTACGTGCTTCTTTTTGAAAATAATTTCCAAGTGGAGGGAGCATCGTGGCAAGAATAATGAGAAGATCCCCCTTTTGCACATGAAATTCGCCTGGAAAAAGAATAAGAACGGCTCCTATTAGCATAAAAACAGCACCAAGAGCATGAGTTTTTTGTTGTGAATCTCTTTTCCAAATACTGAAAAGGAGAAAAGTGAAAAAAACTTCAAAAAGCGCAAAGATGCTCGCATTTCCTGCGGTAGTATATTGGAGACCAAGAAAAAACACAGAAAAATACCCAATCCCTACAATTCCCGTGTTGAGAAAAATGTATTTCCATGCAGCTACTATTCGAAACGCCCCCCATGTTTTTTGAATAGTTACAATAACAGCAAAAAACACACTCGAAAAAAACGTTGCTCCAGCAAGAACAAAAAGCGGAGGGAGAAAAGAAAAAGAAAAAATACTTACAATAGGAACCATTCCCCAGAGAAAAGCCTCTCCGAGAACAAAAAGCTCCCCTTGTCGTTCGCGAGAAATAACCATAGTATTTTTCATTGTCCAAACTGTATCAATTTCATTCGTAAAAACCAAAATGGAAATTGCGAAATACACATTTTTTTGCCAAAATCATTCACGCTTTCCTGCCGACGTGGTGAAATTGGTAGACACGCAGGCTTCAGGAGCCTGTCCCGCCTAGCGGGATGAGAGTTCGAGTCTCTCCGTCGGCACCAAAATTTATGAGAATAATTTTTCCATATTTTGAAGTTTGCACGATTTAATAATACTCACAGGCGCAGGTTTTACCGCTAATTTTGGAGGATTTTTGTCACCAGAAATGTGGGCAAGAATATTAAATAATCCTCTTATACAAAAGAAAAAGTGCCTCAGGGAAGAATTGCTAAATGATTTTGATTTTGAAGAGGTTCATTATCATCTTTTTCACAGCAGATACGGTCAATATTCTGATGAGGATAGAGTCGATTTTATGCAAGCTGTTGAAGAAGCATATAAGCATCTTGATGAAAGAATCAAAGGATGGAGAGCATCGGAAAATCCTTTACGAACGTGTATTGAAGAGTCATTCGGCATCGAAAGCAAGCAGGAAAGAAAATTTATTTTTACCCTAAATCAAGATTTATTTGTTGAGAGGGTGTTTCATTACAAACCGGCTGGAGTACAAGCTTTTAAGGGCGACATTTATGAGATTGATTCTCAAATCAAAAAAACCGACTTTGTCAAACTCCCAGAAGAAAAAAGCCTTGAAGAATTAGAGAACGATATTAATTCTTATAAAGGGCCAACATATATCAAGCTTCACGGATCATATGGATGGATCTCTGGCACAGGAGCCAATCAATTAGTAATTGGGATGAATAAGAAAGAAGATATTGAAAAAGAACCACTTTTAAAAGCATATTATAATTTTTTTGAAGAAGTTATTGCATCAACAAAGAAAATTCTCGTCATTGGATATGGATTTGGAGATACTCATATAAATCGAGTCTTGTACAACGGTATTGAAAAATCAAATTTAAAATTATACATCGTAAACCCAACACTCCCCAAATTCTTAAAAACAATCTTCCATACACAAGCGCCTAGAATCAAACTGGGAAACGGTACGCCAAGCGACCCACCAGCAGATCCCTATAAATTTTGGGGCTCCGTGTCAGGCTATTTTCCCTATACTCTCAATGAGATTTTTCCACATGGAGTTTCGGATGGGTCGATATTGAGAGAATTAAAACTCGCCCTGCAAAATGGATAATAAAACAATAAAAAATAGCCCTCCTCGCGGAAGGCTATCCTTGGATGTAATACCCTTTCAGTTTATGTCTAAAACCGAAAGACGCCTAATTATAGCGCATTCACACAAATAATGTCAAAAATTTTATTTCCATAATGTCATGAAATCCCCCTACGCATTCCTCGATTCCCTCGGCATCTCCTACACAAAACACGAACATCCTGCACTCTTTACGGTTGAACAAGCAAAAGAGCATTACCATAAAATGCCCGGAGGACATACGAAAAATTTATTTTTACGAAATAAAAATGGAGACAAACACTATTTAGTAATTGTTGAAAGTCTCAAGAAAACAGACTTAGATTGGCTGAAAAAATATTTTCAGGAATCAAAACTCAGCTTTGCATCTCCTGAACGACTGATGAAATATTTAGGTCTCACACCGGGCGCAGTTTCTGCCCTTGGTCTTATCAACGATGAAAATCATGAAGTACGAGTTCTTGTAGATACTGATCTTTTTAAACTTGAAACGATTTATGCACATCCAAATGTGAATACAGCAACGCTTGGAATTCCGAAAGAAGGCTTTCGAAAATTTCTGGAAAATGTCGGAAATCACGTAGAGTACGCCCGAGTAGAAGAAAGAACTGATAAATAAAATTGCCAGACAACGACAAAGAAGTTCCCTTCTAATAGCTCAGAAGAATTCGGGCATCACGGTAAAGGCGCTTGTCTTCTTGGAGAATTTTCTGCATATTCTTGAGATATTCTTGACCTTTCACAAGAGTTGCTTCTTTATTTTTCGAAGTAGGACGAAGAGTTTTAAAAACATTCACAGCCATGTCATATTGCCGATTTACTTCTTTCATATCATTTTGAAGCGTTTCCAAAAGAGAGAGTACTTCAGAAACATCATTTCCTGCCGCTTGTGATTTGCGAATATCTTTTCCGAGAAGAGCATACTGATCTTCTGCGTAGGCTTTTATGCTCAGCGCTGTCTGAGCGGCAAAAAGAGTTGACGCTTCCGAAATCTTTTCACTGAGATCTGGGGAGGCTGCACGAATTTCTTCTGTTATAGTAAAAATTTTATCAGAAGTTTCTGGATCATTCGGATCAAACGCCCATATCTTCTCACGAATTTTCTGAAATTTTTGTTCCAATGAAGAGAAATCTTCCTTTTTCAAATTGAAATTAAATCCTAAAGAAACCGGACTCGCAGCAACGATATCGAGTTGCATTTTTGCGAGTGAAATCTTATTCAGAGATTCATCAACATGAATTTTTAAAAATTCAATAGCATCTGTTTGATTGTTGTTAAAAGGAACGCTCGTTCCCAGTGTCGCCTTGTTAGAAGGCTCAAGGGATGATGGCGTGGAAGGTGCAGAATTCTGCGGAGCAGAAGCTTCTTGTTGCCCGTCCTTATTATTGTACTTGTTCACATACTGTGAGAATTTTTCTCGGGAAGTCATATACTTCTCATCAAAATCTACAGGCTTTCTCGAAGCCTTTTGATATTCTAAAAGTTGCAGTCGATACTCCTGAACACTCCTGCCAGAAAGAGAAGGCGCAGCAAACGCCTCTGGAACGAACATGAGACCGAGAGAGGCAAGTGCGCCGAAAGAAAGAAATCGAAAAAACTTTTTCATGGGAATTAGTTTAAAAAAAATATGAGGAGAAAAAAACAAGTTGCTACACTTCTGTAGTCGGAATTCGGGTACAAAAAGAATTAAATATCAAAAGAGAAACTCTTGAGACCTTCAAGATCTTGCATGCTGTGATCAAAATCATCCATAAGGGCATAGAGAAGAAGATCTTTTTGAGGTTCTTCTCCTAAGAGGAGGTCATCCACAAAGACATCATCGGAACTAGGAGGAGCAAAAGAACGAGAAGATTCAGATGCTTTCAAAGAAATCGCTCCTTTTGGCAGATCGTTCGGAGAAATTTCAGGAGGGGATCCAGTGAAAATCGTAAAGATGATAAGGAGCGCAAACGCAGGGGCGGTTGCCAGTCGAAGACCTCGAACAAACATTTTCCAAACATTTCGCCAATCAGAAAAGAGAGATTCCACCACATTCACACGAACAGACTCTTCCTCAAATTGTTTTCGAAATGTGAGAAGAACCTCAGCCTTAAGAGCCTCTCGAAACTCAGGAGAAGCTTGTCTTTCTCCGGAGAGGAGGATGTTGCCGATAAAGGCATTTCGAGCCGATTCTGAGGGATGAGAAGAGTTCATTTGAGAGAAGAAGGGGGAGGAGAATAGGAAATGGTGCCATTTTCTGCGAGATCACGAAGTTTTTTAAGAGCCCTAAATTGCGTCACTTTTGCGGTATTTTTACTCATCTGGAGTTCTTCTGCTGCTTCTTCAAGCGTGTAATTTTGGAGAAATCGAAGTTCCAAGAGTTTTCGAGGTGTTGCTTGGAGATGATGAAGAGATTTCTGTGCGATGGCATGAAAATGCTGCCAATTTTTTTCCGCGATTTCAAAGTCTTCTTCTGGCTCTTCTGCGATGTCTACGTCATTACTGGTGAGATAATCTTCAAGAGGGATAGTGGGGAGCGCATATTTTTCGCGCCAGTAGTCGGCTATTTTATTTTTTGCGATCCCAAAAACCCAGGTAGAAAATGTTGATTTGAGTTCAAAATCTCGAATTCGTGTTACTACTTCCAAAAATATTTCACTCGTCATATCTTCAGCATTATCCGAATCATCAATACGCTTAGAAATATAGGAGTACACCTTGAGAAAAAATGAGTCAAAGAGCTCTTCCATAGCGGATTCCTCGCCTTTTTGTGCCCGCTCAACGGTGGTGAAAAATGGATCGGGAGTATTCATACGGGCATCATACCACATCTCTTTCGTCGGGAGCGGGGTACAAAAAATGTAAAATGTAAAATGGGAAATGCAAGAGAATCAAGAGAATAATGAAGAAGAATCCAATCATCATCTTTATATTTATAATTAATGGAAATAAAATTGAACACTAGTCTTGCACAAATATTGCATTTAGTCAATATAAATTGAAAAATGTCAACATCCGAGCCTAATTTAAAATTCTAAATTTAGAATTTAAAATTCTTAAAATGATCCAGAGCACCCAAGATGGAAAAAATTACGAATTGTAAAATGAAAAATAAATCGGAAAAGGAGCATTCGTAATTGACAAATTCGGAATTCGTAATTGAAACTGTACCCCACTCTCGACATACCGTGTGAAAGCTTTGTTTTTTATTTTCTATTTTTTATTCTTTTATTCATTTCAAATGAATATCCTTCGTACGCTTGTTCATAAAGGAACGGCTGTCCTTATGAGCATTGCCATTGTTCTTTCAGTTGCTCAGCCAGTTTCTGCGAAATCTTCTTCCGCGGATGATTTTTTTAAGGCAAAAGATCCATTTTCGGATATTTTCTCTTCAGAATCGAGTACAAGTAGCACTTCTGAACAGATACAAGTTCCAGAGCCGCCACAAGGATTTGAAGACGTGGTAAGAACAAATTCGGAATTCAAAAATCCGTTTTATGATACAGATCCAAAGACATTACAAGGACTCGCGGCAGCATATGCATACCATGTCCTGAACGCCGTCGGCGGTTATAGCGATGGATCATTTCGAGGAGATGAAATTCTCAACAGGGCAGGACTTGCGAAAATTATTCTTATCGCTCGATATGGACTCATTAAGGATGACGACAGCAAGAAAAACAATGGAAGATTCGGAGATATGCTCGAAAAGGAGTGGTATCGTCCATATATGATGATGGCGGTTCTCAAGGGAATTTTAAGAGGATATCCTGATGGAACAATGAGACCAGCAGCCCCTATTACGACAGCCGAAGCAACAAAAATTGCAGTGGAAACATTCAATCTTCCGAAAAACCTTCCCTACGATTATCTCGATGTTTTTTCGTATGACTGGTTTGCACCATATGCAGGAGCTGCTCAGGCATATAATTTTTTCCCCCTTAGAAATAGCCCTCAATATTTTGAACCACAAAGACTCGTAACACGATTTGGACTTGTTGTCATGATCTATCAAATTTTGAAAGGAGAGAACACAGTTCCAACTCCAGAACCACTTCCTCCTATTCCGCAGCCACTTCCTCCTGTCCCAATGCCAAGTACGGACGATTATGTTTTAAATGGAACAATGACAGTAGGAACAAATGACTATAGTAACCCAGAAGACATTGCGATTACTCCAGATGGAAAAACAGCAGTTGTCAGTCTTGTGGGAGATGGAACACTTGAGTACATTGATATTTCTCCTTCTTCGCCAGGAGGACCTCACACTGTTCGAGAGATACATTCAGGATCGTCGACTGAAACAGAAGAATCTCCTACGGGAATAGCGATTATTCCAGATAGCACGAAAATTCTTGTAGCAGAAACAATAGGCGATTTTGTTCTCGTGATGAATAGTTCTAATCTCATAGTAGAAAGAGCAATATCGACAGAAGGTGAATCTTCCAGCAATCCAGAAGACATTGCGATTACTCCAGATGGAACAAAAGCGCTTGTAACTCTTCCTGGAGAGGGCGCCGTAGGAGTATTTACGCCTTCGGCATATCGTCTTGATCGAAAAATTCAAGTCGGAGGAACTCCAACCGGAATTGCCATCACTCCAGATGGAAAAAAAGCACTTGTAGCGGACAATTCATCTGAGCAGATTCTTGTTCTGAATCTCTCTGACTATTCCGTCAGCAAAAGAATATCAGTAGGAAAAAATCCATTTAGCAACCCCGAAGACATTGCGATTGCTCCAGATGGAAAAAGAGCTTTTGTAACTCTTGTTGGAGATGGGAATGTTGAGGTGATTGATTTAGAAAGTAGCAGTGTAGTGCGCACTATAAATGTTGGAGGATCTCCCACAGGAATTACTGTTGCACCAAATGGAAAAAAAATATATGTAGCGAATAATCAAACTGAAAAAATTCAAATTATTGATGTAGTTCCAAGTACACAGCCACTTCCTCCAATCCCTGTTCCTCCTAATGAATGTACATTAAATGTTCTGAGCGACATGAATGAAACAGTTGAAGAAACAGGAAGGAAAGCGGTCTCTCCATGGATGCATCCGACGTGGACTGCTTCAATTCCAGGAGCAAAATGGATTTGGAAATCAGAACTTGTAGAAGATCCTACCGATGAAGAAACATACACTTTTACAAAAAATTTCAGTTGGACTCAAAGTGTGTATTCAGCAACTCTCAAAATTGCGGCAGATAATTCATATGAAGTATGGCTAAATGGAACACTCGTTGGAGCAGACGCTTCTGAAAATAATTTTCAAATTGGAACTCAAGATTCTTACAATGTCGCACCAGCTCTTGTGAATGGAACGAATACTCTTAAAATTCGGGTAAAGAATTTGTCAGGATTTGCGGATCCATATTCCAATCCTGCAGGACTCCTCTACAGTCTGAATATTCAGGCAAGTAATTGTGGAGGTGGTGGAGGATACCCAATTCCAGAGCCATTAATTCTGAAAGCAAGACTTTCTCCAGACACTCCTCCATCGCAAGAATTTCCGGCAGATGTCGTGAATGTTCCTGTTCTGAAGATACAACTTACGGCATCTTCAAGTGAAGCTCTCCACATCAGCGATGTCGGAATTACCGACAATGGAAATGGAAAGATTCAAGATGCTGGTCTCGTAAAAATTTTTGATGGAGACAACAAACTTGGAGTATCATCAGGAGACTATGACGGAAATCTTGTTTGGATTCACCTCTCTCCTAGATTTGATATTCCTGCGGGAACAACAAAAACAATGACCGTTGGAATAGAACGTCATGCTTGGAACACTTACAACGGAAATAATTCCAAAAATAAGAAAAATCACATTTTCTCTCTTCATGCGGCAAATCATATTTCTGCCAAAGGAGATTCAGGACGAAGAGCTATAGTTCTCGGACAATTTCCGATTAAGGGAAATAAAATGACATTTGGAAAAACGCCAGATCAAGGAAATTCTTACCCAATTATTTCAGCGTTTTCAGGACCAGAATATTTAAAAGTCGGTGAAATCGGGGAATGGAAAATTACAGCAAGAGATCCAAAGAATGGTCCATTAACATATTCTGTGACATGGGGGGACGAAGGCGATTTTCTCGCTCGTCCATCGACATCAGAAATTATGGCATCCTTCAATCAGACCGTAACTCTGACGCACTCGTATCAGAAAGCGGGGAAATATAATCCAAGATTTGTGGTAACAAACAATGCAGGACTTACAGCAGAAACTACAGTCGAGGTAAAAGTAGGAATTCTTTCTCCGAATAATCTTCCTCCAGTTATCTCAGGAATTAGCGCGCCAACAGTGCTTCAGGTTGGACAAGAGGGAACATTGAAAGTAACCGCAAGTGATCCAGAAAATGGACCATTAACATATACTGTGGTATGGGGTGATGAACCTATCCAGATTCAGCCATATCTCGTAAATCAAACGGCAACGTTTAGTCATACATATTCTCGCGCTGGAACGTATACACCGACAGTT
>JACRHZ010000070.1 GCA_016220175.1 Candidatus Peregrinibacteria bacterium | reverse complement strand
TTTACTGTCAACACATCCTTCCTTCCAATTCCATGCATCCGGATGATTCCCATAGCAAAATGGATCCATATTCAGCGCTTTCTCCCCACACTTCGACCCTGAAAACCAGTCCTGCTGCGTCATCGTCTCTGGCGCTGCTCCGTACGTGTTTTGATTCCACTGGTTGTTTGAATCGTACTGATTCTGCTGAGTGGTTGTTGTACATTCAGTTGCTGTCCTTACGCACTTCATCGGATCATTCGGACACATCCGAGACAATCCCATCGGACATGCTTGCTGTTGTGTATTTGCTCCACATTCTGCAGACGTTGTGACACATCTCATCGGTTCATTCGGACACAGCCTCTGTTGCCCAGAAGGACATGTGTTTGTATTCGTAATTGTTTTACAAGTACCTGCATCACACACAAGTGGTGCAGCACATTCTAAGTTGATCAAACAAGATTGCCCTGCTGTCTTTGGAACTATTGTATTATTGACATTTGTATTCGTGCTTACTTTACAAGTACCCGCTTCACACACAAGTCCAGATGCACATTCCAAATTGATTAAACATGACTGTCCTGCTGTCTTTGGAACTATTGTGTTATTGGTATTTGTCGTAGGACAAGCATAGGTTGGAGCTGGCGGACAGAATTGTGGACCACCATTATTCCCTGGACAAGGGTTTGTAGGTTGGTTTGTATTCGAATTTACACAATTGAGTCCTTGATTTTGATTCATTGGATTCGTGCAAACTCCTCCAGTACAAGAAAGTCCAGAAGCACATTCAGAAGCTGCAGCACAAGCTTGCCCAGCTGTTTTCGTTCCTACGAGAGGAGTTACTGTTTCTGCCCCACAAACATTTCCACCTGCAAGAAGTCTGCAATGTCCATTGAGACAATCAATGTCTGCAGTACAAGATTCGCCATCTGCTTTTTTAGGAGCTGTACATGACGAAGCACATGCTCCCTGCGCCGGACAATAAACCTGTCCAGCCGAACAACACCTACTCGTTGCAGCATCTCCACAAAAATCTGTTCCCCAGCAAGTGCTAGAACCACATGGAATTGTTACCGTTGGAGGCACACAATATCCAGCAGTACAAAGCCCTGAAGAACATTCAGAAGGAGCAGCACAAGTTGATCCGTTTGGTTTCGGAGTACTTTGCTGCGTACAATCTGGATCTGCTGGGTCAGCTGGATCACACCAGCCATTCATTATGTCGGCTTTTAAAAATCTTGGCAGATTCTGACCGTTGTCTGTCAGAACAAGACCGACGACTGCGAGCACCGCAAATGCGGCAAGAATGAGATATTTTTTCATTTGTATGTGTATAAAAAATGAAAGAAAAAAATATTTTATCTTTGAATTGTACCAAATCTTTATAAATTTTGCAAGAAAACTTGACGGAGCATCTAAAAATAGCGACAATTCCGGAGCTTTGAGGAGTTCCTCACTCTTCTTTAAAAAGATCTCTGTGTTCTGAGAAAGTCGGGACGCACATGTGCGTCCCCTACGAAGCGGGCAAGTGGTGAAATTGGTAGACACGCAAGGTTGAGGGCCTTGTGGGCGCAATCCCGTGGAGGTTCAAGTCCTCTCTTGCCCACCATTAAATGAAAACACTTAAATTTCCTCTGTATTCAGCCATATTTCTCATTCCTCTCCTTCTGAATCCATGGGGAATGAATATGTATTCCAATCCAAAAATTGTGTGGTTTTTGATATGTATGGCGGGGCTTTTTGGATATCTCGGATATACGATACTTTCTGAGGAAAAAATTTCTCTATTTTTTCATCGAACGATATATCTTTTTTTAGCGGCGCTTTGGCTTACATACGTTTTCTCCACGTTTTTTTCAGCGACGCTGATTCAGAGTATTTTTGGAGAATACTCCGAAGCAAATGGTGCTCTTTTTGCGCTTCTTATTCTTGTGCATTTCCTTGTATGTCTTCAGATTTTTCAAAAAGAAGAAACTATTCGCGGATTTTTTGCCGGTCTTAAAATTCTCGCGGGAATTATTTCGATTCATGCCATTTTTCAATTTTTTAATATCGATCCATTTACTGATGTCAATAATGCGCAGTATTTATTTCGAATATACGGAACGCTCGGACAACCAAATTTTTTGGGGCAATTTCTGATTTTTCCGATAGCAATTGTTCTTTTTGATCTTGAAGAAACTCTTTGGAAGAAAGATTGGAAAAAAAGTATTTTCAATGGATTTCTCGTCATTTTCTTCACGATAACACTTTTTCTCACGAAAAATAGGGCAACGGAATTCGCGCTTATTTTCGGGTTTTTCATTTGGGGAATTTTCTTTTTGCCGATCAAAAAAATCTTTAAATTTTTGGGAGGAATTATTTTCGGATCTGCTGTTGTTGCTGTTCTTTTTTTTGGAGGAATCGATACACGTTCACTCGGCTCACGATCTTTGCTTTGGGAAGGAGCAGTACAATCACTCACGGTGCAAAATTTTTTCATGGGAAGCGGGCCTGATTCATTTGAATCAAGATTTGTCACAGTGATGCCAAAAAAAGTCTTTGAATTTGAGGAGTTTTATACCGTTCCGAATCGAGTGCATAATGAGTTTTTGGAAGTATTTGTGGAAAGAGGAATTTTTGGCGCAGTGCTGTATCTTCTTCCTCTCGCATTTCTCGCATATCTTTTGTTCTGGAAAAAAATTCAAAATTCAACTCAGAAAATACCATGGTTTGCGGTCGCAATGTTTACGATTTCAGTACAGTTCAGCTTTTCTGTTTTGGAACACTCTGTATATCTCGCAGCGTTTTGGGCGATTCTTCTCCTCCAAACGCTCCCATTTTCCGAAATTTCAGTTTCTCTCAAAAATTTTGTAGTACGATTCGTTTCGGCAACGACAACACTTTTCCTGTCGATTACACTTTTCTTCGGTTCCTTATTTTTTCTCAAAAGCGACATGCTTTTGCCAAAAGGAATTAATGCCTATGTGAACGATCTCAAGAGTTCGTATGAGATTTTTAATGAAGCGGCGGAAATTGTTCCATTTTTTGGAGAACCGCGAAAAACAATTTTGGAGCTATTTCTTCCATTTGCAAAAGGAGATGAGTTTTTAATGCAGGAAATGGAAAAGCATTTGCTGAAATATGGAGATCTTACGAATGAAAATTTTCGGTATGAAATTTTTGCGATGGAATTTTCTGCAGCACGAAATGATCTTTCGAGTGTAGAAATGCATTTGAGAGAAGGAAAAAAGAAAGCTCCTGATCTTCCCGCGCTTTACACAGCAGCGGGAAATATTTATTTTGAACATGGGAATTGCTCTAAAGCTCTCGAGAATTATTTCTCACTTCTGTCGCTTGCTCCTTCCAAATATTATCTGGAAAAAAGTTCGGATCCGGACGAAAGAAATCTCTTTCGTATTTTTAAAAAACACGCATCTCAGTTTTTTGAAGCAATGCAAAAAAGAGAAACGTGCCTTTTGCGGCAGAAGAGCTCCTTTTAAGGAGCACCATGAAAACAAATTTGAAGCAAGAGATTTTTCCTCAAAAGACTGTAAAGAAATGATATTCTCATGTTAGTTCTCAGGAAAAGTCTTTTGGAATGGTTTTTTATATTCACAATACGTAATCATCAGCTAAAAATTTCGTGATATTTTTTTGGGAATACGAAATATTTTTTTGAAATTTCTGGATGTCAGACCACTCAGAAAGATGTGACATTACTGGGGAAAAACCTCCTGAAGATTCTCGAGATAGCGAATCACCAGCTCAGCTGCAGACTGCTTTTCATGAGACAGTCGAACAATTCCTCGGCATTTTAGGTTTAAGTGAACCTGCCCGAATGCTTCTTTTTCAACTTTTCGGAATTTTGGAGAAAACGAAAGAATTGGAGGAGTTTTTTAAAGGACTCCTCTCTCTTTCCTCCGAAGAACGTGAGTCTCGACTTCGCCAAGAGTTTGCGGAAAGATTAGGCGATGGTTCAAATATTCAAGAATTTTATAATTATCTTGCCACGTTAAATGCTGTCGACAGTGTAGACATTTCACTTGCACACTCTGGCGAAACTGCAGAAGCGTTCCTTTCTCCACTGGCTTTAGATGATGATATTTTTACCGCTGCAGTTCAAGTTTTGAGAGAAAAAAATGCAGAGGAAGCATTCGTTCAATTTGTCGAGGGACAAAGGCGTGATCTCAGAAGATTGAAACAGAGAGATGGCGATGAAAGACGAGTTTTTGATATGAGAGGCGGCGGAGATTCTGCCGCGCCAAAAAGTGTTGAAGAATATAGTAATCGCGTAATGGATGCGATGCGACAAGAAGATGGAGAGCGGCTTTTTCAGCCGCTTTGCGCTGCATATCAAATTGCTGGACAAGAACTCTTTGGGAAAGACAAACAGATTCTTCCAACCAACGGAACTTTCGATGGATTTAGAAAATTGTGTTTTTACCTTCAACAAAAATATCCTGATCGTCAGGTTATTTTCGCAACTGATTGTGAGTTTTTTCCAATGCGATGCGATGTTCATCAGAATGTTCATTCTCTTGAATTTCCTAATTATCAGTTTTCAGAAGAAATTATTGCAACAAACCTTTTTGCAAAAATCAAAGAATTGCTTTCTGGAAAATCTGAGGCGGAAATTCGGCGTATACCAATTCTCATTGTTCTTTCTTCCACGTTTCGACCCGGAGGAAAAAGTCTGAATACCGAGCTTTTTTTCGAAGAATTCCAGAAAATTCAGACGGCATCAGAAGCTAATTCATCTGAAGTTTTACTGTGGTTCCTCGACGAAAGCTTAGGAGAATTTATCAATGAAAAGACGGATGGTACCGCGCTTAGCAAAAGAACTGGTTCGTATGGAAAAGGAACACTTGTTCTTTCGGGAAACCAAAAAATGCAAGAATTCTTTCCAGATCTTCCCGGTGTTTTCAGCTCTCAAGCCGGAATCAGCACCAAAATTTTTACGGAAGGAATTGTCCATTTTTCACGAATGAAACGCGGAAACCCTTTTGGAACTCGTGATCTTTTGGAGCATCCAGAAATATGCAGAAAAGTGGAAGGAGAAAAAACGCTCGCAGGTGAAATTGCAGCTGGAGAAGAGTTTTTACGATCATCAAGACTCAATGAACTCTTTACGCTGGAACATTCTCCACCAAAAGCAAGCAGACAATCTGGAACACTTCTGAGGCTTGTGCCCGAAGAAAACGCTCAGAATCTCAATCTTGTCCACATTCAACACGAACTTCAAGGACAGGGATTTTATGTCGACACTTTTGCGCTTCGTCAGCATTCAGAATTTGCCGAAATTCAAAGCCTTTTTGACGCCGATCCTTTCGATTTGGAAAACTTTCGAGACGCAGCGGAAAAATTTCAAAACGCCGAAAATCGAAAGGGTTCCATTTTAAGACCACTTGTTCCTGCTCAAAGAAAAGATGATGCAGAATACGTGAGAACATATTTTCAAGAATCAGTACGACTTCATAATTCTTTTCGCATGAGTTTGTCGACAAGTCATCCAAAAGGAACGCTGGTGGAGTTGTTGAGAGTATTGGAAGGTGCTGTTTCTGGTGCTTTTAGCTTGTGTGAGAGTCACATCTCTCCCTCCGTCATGCCGACTGCAGAGACGAAGCATCAGAAGAAATCCATGAAATATTGAGCTTGTCTTTCGGGAGGCATCTCTTGTCTCAAAGAGCGTACGATGATGTCTATTCCTGAAAATTTTCCAAATACCAATGACTCATATCTTCCCATCCTGGATTCATTCGATATATGAGTGATTCTTTCTTTTTCCGAGCATATCCTTGTATTTGTTTCTCTCGAGCAATGGCAGATATCATGTCTTTATGTTTTTCAAAGTAAAGGAGCCGATGGCATCGGTATTTTTTGGTAAAACTCTTCTCAAAAACTCCTTCTTTGTGTTGCCATATTCTCTGACTAAGATTACTTGTTACTCCTGTGTAGAGTACTCTTGATACGCTCCCCATGATGTATACTGTCGAATCTTTTTCTGACATATACCCATTATTTTCCATATTTCATTTCAACTGACAAATCTGTAATTCCTGCTGCATCATCGTGAATGAGCTTCCTCAAAGCTCTCCTCTTCTCCGAATCTGTCGACGGAGGTCGTCGACAGAAGAAGAATATTGTTATAAGACGCTGAGGATACTGTATTCTCTTGGTGACAAGAGATGCCTCCCGAAAACCAAACCCACTTTTTTCTCATCCATACTCCGATATTTCGCATCTGCAGTCGGCATGACGAGAGGGAAGATTCTTTTAATAAGGGTCGCGAGGACGGGCGACCGATATAATTGGATTCAGTATCCCCAAAAAGTATTCGAAAGTGTCGACGGAGGTCGTCGACAGAATCGGATTGTAGGATTACATTGAGCAGAACTTGATATTCGAACATCTCAGAAAAATAGAAATTTTTTTGTTGTGAATAACTCGCGATAATAAAGGAAGTTTTTTTCTCCATATTTTTATGAAAAATCCCCTCTTGTTTTTTGCAAAAATTATTTTCTCCAGTTTTCTGTTTTTCGTAATAAACGAATTTTCTTTCGCCTACGAAAACAATTATAAATTCACAGGGCAAGAGCTCGATCCAGAAACAAATCTCTATTACTATGGAGCGCGATATTATAATCCAAAACTCGGACAATTTGCTTCTCAAGATCCATGGGAAGGAGATCTCACTGATCCTCAGTCATTCAATAAGTATTCATACACGAGGAACAATCCACTGAAATATATTGATCCAACCGGGCTTTATAATGTAAAAACTGGAGAAATTGAAAAAGGCGATACGAAAGACGGTATTGTTGAAGATATAAATAAGGCATATGACGGGCAAATAAATCAAAATGTAACATGGGAAGATGTCGCAGAGTTGAGTTTTTTCGATATGATAGACACTCCTGAAGACTTAATAGGAAAATTTACCAATTTGGGGACAGATAAGGTCGCTAATGTAGACAAAGAACTCGACATACAACTTAAAATGGCGCATAATAGTGTTGAAAGTTTTGAAGAATTAGAGGGAAGGGATATGTATTTATTCGAGTTTTATATTATGTTTGGCAATGATAGCAATTTTGATCTAAAGAATTTAAAAAACAATTCATTATGGGGATATAATGAAGGAAAGACAAAAAGAGAAAGCAGAGATAATTGGGCATACATTTATAAAGGAGGATTTCTTCGTTATGATGCGCCGGGAAATATAGTTGCGGGATATGGAGCAAGTGCAGCAAACGTAAATCCCAATACTTTACATCAAGGAGCATCATTATTAGGAACGCTTGCTAATTTTAGTCATTTTAATTTTACTCTAGGTGATGATCCATTAGATAAGATGTATCTCAACTTAGGCTATCGTTTAAGTTTAGTAAGGGAAGCGTTGCAAAATTAATTCTGAATGAAAAGGGAAAAGTATAATAGAAACATTGATGTGCTTTGTTAAAACCAGAGAAAAACTATAAAAATTCAAAAAATCTTATTTCTTTTTTCTTCAACGACCTTATTATTTTTCAGCTTTAATTTTTCAACATTTCCTAAAATGAGGAAAAATATAATTAATATTTATAATAAAATTATAAATGTCATCATAGCATCAATAATGTGGTTTTGTATTGTTATAATTGTGAGTCTTTATCAGTCAAAAGATACGGCTTTAGATATTATTGATCTCATACTATCTATAACTTATTCTATTCTTAGTTTTATATGGATTATCATAATTATCTCTAGTGTTTTTCTAAAAAAATTGCGATGTATTTTTGATTCTCTTTTTCTTTCCTTTTTTTACATAGCATTTTTTATCTTTTTCAAAAGCTTTATTTCCGGAGGAATATATAGGTGGTATTGTTCTCCAGGATGGACTACTGATACCCCCCTCTGGAAACTTAATTTTGATCACTGTATGGATCAGTTTGATGTTCCTCATCTTTATGGATTTTTACTTCTCATTTTAGAAATAATTCTGAGCGCTGTAATTTTTGTTTATTTAGTACAAATATTTAAATGGGGAAAACTCAAGAAATATTTTCAGCGGGACCCGCCTGAAAGGCGGCTTCCGCTTTAGATGATGAAACATTCGAAAAGATGATAAAAAGTTTTAAGATTTTTTAGGAAATTTTTTAAAATACATGATGAAAAAAAATCTCTCTTTCGGCATTCTCATCACCATAACCATCTACCTTTTTACAGGTTTCGCTTTCTACGTAAATGATGTTCGTTCTTCACGATCTTTAGTACGCATTTGTCCGGAAAACGTCACAACTGAAGATCAGATGCAAGATTGTCCGCAGCAAAACATTTCGCTGAAGGAAGATTGGCCCACTGCCGTAACCGTAACCGTTGGATGGCTTCCGCTCATGATTATGCGAGTCATCTATAAATAATGTCTTTGTTTTTGATGATACAAAAAAGGGCAGGCGCAAGACCTGCCCCTACAAAATTCAATTTAAAATTCAAAATTTCCTATATTATCGGTTCCTCAAATTCCACTTCTTCAAAGTTCTTGTTTCCTCCCTGCGCTTTTTGATCTTCATTCGTCGCGGATTCATTCCACGAAGAAATCATTTTTTCCGCTTCTTCTTTTGGTGTGCAGTACATTTTTCGTGAGTATTCCTGCGCTTCTTTCGCGAAATGCTCTTTTTGCGTTTTCATATCGAGTGTTCGAGCGGAAAAGGCTTGAGTTATTTCGCCATTAATCGACATTTTGCAATAAAATTCTCGAATTCCAAGATTGATAATATCTCGTGGAGTAAAGATCGGATTAAATTCACTCGCAAGAATTCCAGCATCTTCAGCTCCAACACGAAAAGACATAAGCGATCCCACATTTCCAAACACCGTAGTGCGAATTTTCGAACTGAGCTGTCCCATAAACTGATGCGCGATGGTGATATTTAGGCGATATTTTCGAGCCTCTGAAAGAATTTCATCAAATGTATCTGTCGCGAAATTATGAAACTCATCGACGTAAAAGTAAAAATCGGTGCGTTCTTCTTCTGGAGTATCCGCGCGACTCATCGCCGATTGATAGATTTTTGTAATCGCCATTGCGCCAAGAAGTCCAGCATTTTCTTCTCCCAAAATTCCTTTTGAAACTTTCATGAGAAGAATTTTTCCATTGTCCATAATATCTCGAAAATGGAGTTTATTTTCTGGCTGTCCTACGATATTTCGGATCATATTCGTCGCGACAAACTGTCCCATTTTGTTGAGAAGTGGCGTAATCGCTTCCGCATCAAATTTTTCACTCCACGCCGCGAATTCATTTACCCAGAAATTTTTCACGAAATCTTCTTCAATTCCACGAATAATATACTGACGATAGTTTTTATCCGTCAGCATTTTCATAATGGAAAGCACGGTCGTGTTCGGAGAATCGAGAAGCGCAAGAATTGTGTACCTGAGTACGTGTTCAAGTTTTGCATTCCAGTTGATCCCAAAAAGTTTTTTGAAGATTTCGATGAATCCAATGGTGACGCGCATTTTCAGCTCTGGGGGAACTTTTTCGAGCGGATTAAACGCGATTGGAAAATTCATATCCGAAGGATCAAAGAGCACCACATCTTTTATTCGATCTTTTGGAACCATTTTGAGAACATTGTCGACAAGATCTCCGTGCGGATCAAGCACTCCAATTCCTTTTCCATTTTCCAAATCATTTTTAATGAGAAGCTCCAAGAGTTTTGATTTGCCCGAACCTGATTTTCCCACGACATAAAGATGCCTTCTCCGATCAGTTCTCATCATTCCAAAAGGAATGAGGGAATTATGAAAATTAGTTTCTCCTATAAAAGAAATTTCGTGATTGTTTCGATCGATTGGGAGAGATGAAGGCGATTCTGATTTTTTACTGAGCACATAGATAATATTTGGGACTTCGCGTTCGTTGGGAAGATGAAAAAGTGTCGCGAGTTCAGAAAGCGAAAAGAGATTCGTCCTCCCGAGTCTCCTCTGCTTCATGATATTAAAAAAAGCAGGTGATCTCTTGATGGATCCTTTTTTAAAGCGATTGAGATCAAGCGTATTAAACTGTGCATACGCCTGAAAAACTGACTCTATGCGATTTCTCATTCTTTCCGGAGTCTTCGCAAAAACTGAGAGGCGCACTGTGGTATGAAAAAGTCGTTGCTCATTTTTTTTCTGCATTGCCGCCACGATTGTTTTTCGCGTATTTCCTTTTTTAAACCAAAATTTTATGCGAAAAATATGACGAATGGATTCCAGCCACGTTCGAATTCCGCGGAGAAAATGGAAGAAACCAGTATCTCTCTGAGGTTTTATAATATATTCAATAAAGACGCTCTCATCAATTGTTGTTTTTGCCAGTGTAGAAAGGAGCGCTGAAAGGGAATCTCCTTCAAATTCCTCATATATTTTGAGCGGAAGAAGATTGTTTTTTTGGAGAGCAATATCCATCGCGAAAAAATTCGGATTTTCCTCGTGAGTTGCCTGCGTCAAAAAATCAGGAATCTCTATAATTTCCGCTTCAGGGTAAAACGAATAAATCTGACCTCTGAGGAGATCTCCCAAGGTATCTTCTCCTGAAAATCCAAAAGAAATGTGTTGTGTGTGGGCAAAAATTTCAAAACTCACGCTGTTCTCTCCAAGGCTCTCGTGGAGAAGTTCCAAAAGTTCGTGGAACGTTTTTTCTTTTTTCTTATTATCCGGTGGAATTTTGATGAGAAATGTCTTCATACTACGGATATTGTAACGGTACGGGAGCGTAGCGCAAAATCTATTTTGGGGCAATAAAATCAATTACGAATTACGGAATTACGAATTACGAATTTTCTTCGATGTAAATGTTTCGTCATAGGAATTCAGCTGCTTCTTCGCTGAGCATCACTCCACAAAATCCGCAGTTTGGAGGAGCCTTTCGACCTCTTTTGGCGGTATTTTGAGAACAATCTCATTTTTCTTTTCTCCTGGCTTCCAGAAAATGTTTTCTCTGCTTTCTCTGCCTAAAATTCCTGATATCTTCTTTTCTGGAAGAAAGACATCCATTTCGGCGCTCTTGAGGAGAACCACATGAGCGCTGAGCACGCTAAAAACAGTGTGCTCCATTTCTTTTGTACTTTTGAATGGAACGTTCCCTGAGAGGATGGCGTTCCATCCTCCTTCAGCAGTTTCGAGGATGTGGAGATGTACTGAACTCATAAAATTTAAAATCTAGAATCCAAAATCTAAAATTTTTCCCTTCTCCTAATACACTTCCTTCAAATAACACTCTTCGCAGTATACTTTTTCCGGTCTTTCTGGAGCGTAGGTCGATGCAATTTTTTTTGTGCATTTCATACAATTTCGTTCCCACAATTTTCGCGGATTTCTGAGCATCATTCGGTCATTATGCCGACAATCGGGACATTTGTGAGGAATAGGGATGTTCATATCTCGATAAAATTTTAATTCCGGTTCAATAATTCGATAATTTCTCTTGCATGATTCACACGCGAGGATTTCACTCGTGATGGTATCGGAGACGTCGGAAATACAATCTGAAATCTCATATGCTTGAGATAAGCATGCTTTTTCATCATCATTTCTCCACTGATATCCTCTTTTCGTTGCCTCCTCTTCAGAAAATGGAAAATATTCAGAGGCAAGTGTTTCATTGTAGACAAAAGGAGAAATGGATGTGGGGAAAAATTCGCCCCATTCTCCAGTTTTTTTCATGTGTTTGATAATTTTTTCTCGAAGTTTTTCATATTCTTCTTTGGTATATTGTTTATTGAGAATGCAGTATTTTTTATTTTTGAGTCCTACACAGCCAAAGAGATTTGAAGAATGATGACAATGCTCGCTGTACCAAACTTCACTGCTGTGAAAAACATAAAAACAAAAATGAATGTTATTTGTCCCGATAACACCCATGACCTGATAGGAAAATTCCGGATTAATATACATATTTGAACAGTCAAGAAGATTTTTTGCTTGCACACCGACGTGGACATAACGGCAATCTTCACTGTCATTTATGTCATAGCAATCGATACAATTTTTGCTATTCCGAATAAAATCTCCAGTGCATCCTTCACTGTTCACAATATTGCTGTACTTTACTGTTTTCTTTGCCCTGAGTTTATGGAAACGCTCTAAAACTTTTTGCTGAAGAATATATCCCTGTATTTCTGCAACTCTTTTTTTATACTCTTCTTTTGAAAGTTCTTCATTCATGAAGTGATATTTTTTGCCGCTGAGATTTGTGCAAAGAAAACAATTTTGGCAATTCTGAACACTGTCACAAAATGCGGAATCAACAACATTTTCCGAATTATAAATATGAATTCCGTTATAAGATTTTCGAACATTAAAGCATTCGTAGAGAAGCTCTGAATCATAGATATATGAAGAATCCACAATATTTTTTGAATTCTGAATCAGCTTACCATAATATGAGTCCTCGCAGTATTCGGAAGAGTTAATACGTACATTCTAAAATTATAAGCACCACCCTAGAGATAAAATAAGTTTATATTTTATTTCTAGACATGAAACAAGTTCGCAAGCCAATCAGCTTCAAAGAGCGAGAGGAAATAGAGAGGATGTTAGAAAAGAAAAAGTCG
>JACRHZ010000069.1 GCA_016220175.1 Candidatus Peregrinibacteria bacterium | reverse complement strand
TTTCTTATATGTTCTGCTTTGAATAGTATGACTGCTCTCGGAATGCCAAAAAGTTACAAAATAGTATGAAAACCTTAGAAAAAGAAAATTGCTCTTTCCTGAGTCTCTATATTATGATTTGTGCAACAAAGCCATCAGGAAGTAGGAATCAGGAATTAGGAATTAGGGAGAAATCTCTCTTCACTTCCGAAAATATTCCTCGTATAGTGGATGATGATTTTTCTCTCAGAAAATGAAAAAGCAAATTCTTACGTGGATAGCAGGAATTCTTGGAATCCTTGCGCTTTTTGGTATTTCCCTTCTTCTTCCAACAAAAACGCAAAATACGCGAACTATTCCGCGATATGAGCCGATTACATATGTGCATAAAACTACTACAGAAAAACCTTTGAATTTTTTCACAGAATTAGCAAGCGCTGATGCGGGGGAAAAAGAATCTGTTGCGCTCACGGTGTATAATGGTGATCTTGCACTCGTGAAAGAATATCGCGAAATTGATCTCAAGAAAGGTGCGAATCAGGTAAAATTTACAGATGTCCCCGAAGGAATTATGAGTTCTTCCGTTCTCTTTCAAGATCTTGCAAAAAATGTAGCATCGGTTTTTGATCAGACATTTTCATTTGATCTTGTCTCAAAGGAAAAACTTCTCGAAAAATATCTCGGAAAAAAGGTTTCGGTAAATGTCACAAGAGGCGATACTGTGCAAACGGTTTCAGGGACACTTCTTTCTTCTGACTGGGGGAATGTTGTGCTCCAAACAGAAGACAAAGTCATGGCCGTCAGTAATCCCGAAGATATTTCATTTGAAAAACTCCCCGATGGTCTTATTATCAAGCCAACACTTATTTGGACACTCTTTTCTCCTGAAGATGGGAAACACGAGACAGAAACGAGTTATCTCTCGACAGGATTTAGCTGGAAAGCTGATTATGTTGCAGAAGTGAATGAAAAAAATACTGAGATTTTTTTGAAGGGATGGACCACTCTTACAAATTCATCAGGAACAACATTTCCTGCGGCAAAACTTAAACTCGTTGCGGGGGAAGTGAATAGAGTTCAGCCTTTTTCCGGTGGATATGCGCCAATGGCAGACTATGGATATGCTGAAGAAAAGTTGATGGCGCCACAACCTGCCTTTGTTCAGGAAAATTTATTCGAATATCATCTTTATTCGCTCGATACTCCGACTGATATTCTCGCTCGAAGTGAAAAACAAATTTCTCTTCTCGAAATTCCAAGTGTCCCCGTGGAAAAGGAACTTGTTTATGATCCGCAAAAAGATGGTTCTCGTATTCGCGCAGAAATTTTCTTTGAAAATTCTGAAAAAAATAATATGGGAATGCCACTTCCTGCAGGAACAGCGAGAGTGTATCAAGCTGATTCCGAAGGATCACTTCAATTCATTGGTGAGGATAGTATCGATCACACTCCCAAAAACGAAGAAGTTCGATTATTTCTCGGAAACGTCTTTGACGTAACCGTGGAAAAAAGGGAGATGAATCGGAGAACTCAGGACAAACTTCTTCCCATTGGAAAAACATGTGAATTTGTGGAAGAAGAGGTAGAAGTCCACAATCGGAAAGATGAAAAAGTTTCAGTAACTATCTATGCAGATGAGTGGTGGGGAAATGAAATTGAAATCATAGGCAGCGATGCCTCTTGGGAAAAAGAAGAAGCGGGAAGATTTAAAACGAAAGCATTTCTCGGAGCGAATGAAGAAAAAATCGTGAAGTACACCATAAAGAGGTGTTGGTAAAATAAGTTCACGACTCCACTGCGTATTTTTTTACGAGAAATTCAGGATACCAACTTTCCTTTGCTTTTCTGAGTCCGGGAATTCCGAGATCGTCTTCACGATTGAGGTACGTAAAATTTTTCGGGAGAAATCGTGCGAATTCATGAAGGAGAAATGGAGAAATTCCGACATACTCATCATCCGATTTTTCGAATTGTTCCACAAAAGTACGTGTATTTAATGCTTCTCCGCAAGCAAATCCCACCATTTTTTTCTCCACAAAAACTGCAATTCCAGAGAGAAAAAGTGAGGAGAAAAAATCGAAGGCTCTGAGAAGCGAATTATGTTCTACCAAGAGAGAAACACTTTTTTTACGATGCTCAAACCATTCTTCTTCAAGGAGTCTTGCTTCGGGAATCATTTCTGAAGTGAGGAGTTTTACTTCGGGATGATATTCCAAAAATCGTTTTATAAAGTTTCTTTTTCCATCAAATTTTTTTCCGCGCAAATTACACAAATCTTCGATTTTATAAGCATAGTCAGAGGTGTCTCTTTCAAAAACATTCTTCACGTTTTGTGGTAGATTTTTGATAATCCCTTCATCAACATATTTCCATGAGTATTCCTCGATTTCAGGAAGGCGTTCTGTAAGAATTTCAGCAGGATCTGGACCAACTGGGGGAAGGAATTTTAAGAGTGGAGTTTCATCGCGAAAGGAGATGAGAAGATGGTTCTTATATTCACAAAATTTGAGATGATATATTTCCGCAAGGCAAAAAATATTTGCGAAAAGAAGATTCGAGATCTGAGGTGGATATTTTTGAAAATATTCAAGAAAAATTTTCCGATCCTCAAGAGAAACAGGACGAAGAAGTTTTTGAAGAAATTCAGGATGATGGAGCATGCGATTCATGAAAAATTCGATGGATGTATCAAATCCGAGGATATGAATTCATCGCAAGAGTTTTATGGCAACTAAATTGTTGCGAGGGAAAATACGTATTCTGCAGAGCGCTTATTTCCCACCGTATCGAGAACGTTGATTTCGAGGGTTCCTTCAGATTTCTTATACGCATTCACATATGCATCTCTGAGAGGTGTGAGATCAAACTCAAACGCCTGAGATCTTCCCGTTGTGCATGTTTTTTCTGATTTTTTGGGTGGCGTAATATAAAGATTCGCTCCTACGGGAACAGAGTCTATAAAGGTTCCATCCCATAAAATTTTGATGTCCAAACTGGAACACGCGATATACTCAACAATAAAGTTAAGTGTTTCACCACTCAGCGTCACTGAATTTTCTTTAACGGTAACAGGATGAAGAGTCTCAGTATTTGGGATGTTCTCCTGAACTTCTACTGTATTTTTAGGAGGTGGAGTTTGTGATTCTTTCACATTAATGGGAACGCTCGCAATTTTTTCGTCAACATATGTCATCATGCGATCAAGCATCACTGCAAGTTCCGCACGACTTACAGGATTCGCTGGACCAAAAGATCCATCGTTATATCCCTTGATAATTCCTTTTTCGGAAAGATTTAGAACGGATTCCTGAAACCAGTCATCACTACGAACATCAATAAAACCTTTTGAAACAGCGTAGACGGTAGGAATTGCCACGAGGAGCATTCCGAGGAGAAATGGGGGAAGAAATTTTTTCATAGGAAGGGAAAATATATACGTAAAAGAGTATACCATCATTTTTTGAAAATATGATATTTTTTCTCACGGGCAGAAATCGGGAATCTTATTTCCAAAGATCAAGCCATACTCCAGTGTAATGTACCACGACGTACAAAAAGAAAATATATCCGACAACTCCAAGAATTCCAGTTATGAGAATGGTGTTCAAAATGACATTTCTTTTGCGAATCGCTTCGCTCAAATTGCAAATTTTTTCTTTTTTCCAAAAATAGGAAATGAGAAAAATGAGGAGAAAAAGAATTCCAATACCTCGGAAAATCCATTTGTATTCGCCATAAAGTGTATCTGCAAGTGAAGAAGCAAAAGAAACTGTGCTCACTCCGAGCAGAACGAGGAGCACGGGGGAAAGGCAGCAGAGTGAGGCGAGTATGATCGGAGCACCAGTGATTTTGAGAATTTCTTTAAACTTCATTTCATCGAAAATAATACCATTTTTGTCCGAAATTCAAAATATGTTTTGTGATATAAATTCCAAATTTAACAAGAGTCACCCGTCTTCGGGTGACCTTTGGGTCGCCCTCTTTTGAGGGTTCAACTCTTATTTTGTAGTTTGCTCAATAAGTAAGCTCTTGCAAACGTCCATTTTCTTTCGATTTCCTGCTCAGAAAGTTCGAGAGCTTCTGCTATTTTTTTTGAAGATAATTGGAAGAAATATTTGAGATCAACAATTTTCGTCATATCGGGATAGTGCTCAGACATCTCATCTGTGGCTGCACTAAGCTCAGAAGATCTTCTTATATCATCTGGGCGCAAAGCTTTATATTCTGCATCTGGAAGTGGAGATTCTTTGTTCAATCTCTTCGCATATTCTGCGAGATAATACCGCAATAATCTTGCTGCAATAGTCAGGAAGTAGGGATCATCCGGGTTAGCTCCAGTTTGGGTGCATGCTTTAGTGAACATCTCATAATTTGATGTTCTCTGTGATCCTGCTTTTTTCTGTTCTGCCACCTTCTTCATTTCTTCTGAAAATATTTGTTCTATTGTTCTTAAAAATTCGTCAATGATTGATGGGTTTATTTGATTAATCCCTAGTGTTTGCCTGAGATCTCGCTCTAGATCTCCTCGTATTCTATCTTTTGCAGCCGCAAACACTCCAGGTCTTCGTTCTTGCTCTCGCTTTTGCTTCATAAGCTTTTCATAGTACTCAGAAAATTCCGAGTCAGGTGTAAATGCTAATACCTGAGCTCTACGGTCTTCTTCTGGTGTAAGTTTTAGTGGATCTTCAACGAATCTTTTCACAAGATCGAAGTCTTTTTGATCATCGCTATCTAACGGCCCAGAGGTAGGGGTATCTGTACTCATGAGGGCATTATAGCATGTCTGATTTTTTTATCAAGTTCTTGTCCTTCATCGGAGTCTCTCGCAGAGGACTACGATGCTTATTCATCTCCGAACAGGAGCACGTTTACAAACGTGCTCCTGAATTAGCGGAGGGGCAGCTCCCGCTAAAAGGGACCTACCATTTGATTTTTATTTCTAACTTTTTTTTCTCATTTTCAAATCCAATAACTTTCGGATGTCTATTTTCTGGATTATCTATTGTGTCGTTAAAAAATAATGTTATTTCTAAAGGCATAAAAACTAGAGATACACCCCATAAATTTTCATTGGAGAGGTCACGTATAAAATCAATTTTCATATGATCTTTTTCCGGAACGGTATATGTGATTCTTTGATGAATATATGAAAGATTAAAAAATGGTGGCCATTTTTTAAAATCGAATAGTATCTTTACCCATTCATAAGGAACATTTCTATGATGACCTCCCCAAATGCCAGATGCTATTGCTCCGCACGCAAGTTTTAGCATCCATTTTTGAATATCTCGCCCGTTATGTTCAAATTTTAAATGCTCTGTGGATATGCTTCCTTGTATTCCTCCTCTAGTACAAGTGTATATCGTTTCAAAAAAACTACCACCAGCATTGTCTAGTTTGGATAGCTGATTATTATGTTTCACGCACAAAACATTTGCAGTAAGAGCTTTCTTCGCCAAAAATTTTTTCTCTTTTTGCCAAGGCATCCCTGTAACATAACATAGTTCTCCCATTAGTAAATTTAGAATCTTTTCGGATATATAATGCTCTTGTGACATTTTATCACTACATTCCCCAATACAATTGGCGTAACATTTATGCTGTTTCATATTTGTTATAAACAATATCTCTCCCTCAAAAACTCCAAAAGTTCAGAAATCTTCACCCTTTCCTGCTGCATCGAATCTCGATCTCGCACCGTCACAGATTCATCTTTCAAGCTGTCGTAATCAATCGTCACGCACGCTGGCGTTCCAATTTCATCATGTCTTCGATAGCGTTTTCCCACCGATCCGGTTTCATCATATTCCACATTTCCAAGTGATCTCAGTTGCTGAATTACTTCTCTCGCTTTTTCAGGAAGTCCATCTTTTTTCATAAGCGGAAAAACCGCAACTTTTACCGGAGCAATTCTTGGCAAAAATTTCATTACCACGCGTTCTTCTTGAGAATCAACCTTGGCAGAATCTCCTTCCGCTTGCAACTTGTCACTTGCAACTTTTTCTCTTGTATACGCGTCCAGCAGAATCGCTAAAAGTGGACGACCAACTCCAATGCTCGGTTCGATGACATGTGGAATAAATTTTCGACCACTTTCTTCATCGCGATATTCCATATTTTCCCCAGAAAAATTTTGGTGCTGCGTCAGATCATACGCCGTTCTGTACGCTCCAGCGGCGCAAAGTTCGCTCCATCCAAACGGAAAATTGTATTCAATGTCAGTCGTTCCTTTGGAATAGTGCGAAAGCTCTTCTTTGCTGTGATCGTGCATTCTCACATTCTCGGAATTAATTCCGAGAGTTTTCGTGACAAATTCAACCACCGAACTTTTCCATCCTTCCCACACATTTCGCCAATCGTCTTTTTCTGGATCGAAAAAATATTCGATTTCCATTTGTTCAAATTCTCTCGTTCGGAAAATAAAATTCCCTGGTGTAATTTCATTTCGGAATGCCTTTCCGATTTGTGCGATTCCAAACGGAAGTTTTTTTCGCGTCGTACGCTGCACATTCACAAAATTCACAAAAATTCCCTGCGCGGTTTCGGGCCGAAGATAAATATCCGCGCCTTCATCTTCAATCACTCCCTGTTTTGTTTTAAACATGAGATTAAAATTTCTCGCTTCAGAGAAATCTTTCGCACTGCAATCGGGACATTCTACGCCCATATCCTTAATTGCTTTGTAGAGGATGCTCAAATTCACGCCATCGAGAGATTTTGCCTCTCCTTTCTTGAAATCCACCAAATTTTGCATCAAAAATTTTGCCTCCGTTGTACTCATTGTCGTCGGAGTCTTGTCGTTCAAAAGATCATTCAGATGCGCTTTTACCCATTCAAAGAGCAATTTGTCCGCTCGATGCCGTGTTTTACATTTTTTGCAATCAATAAGCGGATCAGAAAAACTTCCCACATGCCCACTCGCTTCCCACACTTTTGGATTCATAAGAATCGCCGCATCAATTCCGACAATATCTTCGCGTCCATACACAAAAAACTCCCAAAATGCTTTTTTGATGTTATTCGCGAGTTCGACGCCAAGGGGACCGTAATCCCACGAATTCGCAAGTCCTCCGTAAATTTCAGACCCGGGGAAAATAAATCCTCTGCTTTTGCAGAGAGCGGTGAGTTCGTCCATAGAAACTTTCTGGTCGGGCATGGGGAAGTGTCAAAATTGGCTGTATTGTAAAGTACAAAGTACAAAATACAAAGTACAAAAAAAGAAAAAGTTTTGTATTTTGTGCTTTGTACTTTGTGCTTTGTGTTTTGTGCTTTTTTTGTCAGAATGTCTTTGTGTTTCTCGTCGTTCTTCATTCGTCATTCCTAACCTAATTCCTAATTCCTAATTCCTGATTCCTAATTCCTTTCCTATGAACCGATTTGCCAGTGTATTCTTCGCATTTGCCCTCGCGTTTTTTCTTGTGGGCACTGCACGATTTTTTTTCCCGCAGTGGTTTCAGGGCGGAATTTTAGATTTCTCCTCTTATTATTCAAATACTTCTGAAAATGTCGATCCGAATTCTGAAAATACAGAAAAAGAAAATTCTCCAAAAACCGCAGAAGAACGATTTTTGGAAGAAACTCCTGACGACGAAGTGAAGCTTTTTGAAAGAGCTCAACAATTTTATTCTCACGGAGCTCTCTCCCTTGCAGAAAACGATCTCGGAATTCTTATCGAAAAAAATTCAAAACACAAAGAAGCTTTTGTGATGCTCATTAAACTTCAAGTACAAATTAAAGATTTCGCTGCAGCCGAAACTACTGCAGAGAAAGCTCTCAAGGGAAACTTTGCAAATGATTCAGAATTTATAGTTCTTCTCGGCGATCTCTACCTGCAGCAGGCGAAAGTAGAAAAGGCGAGAGAAACGTTCCTCACACTTCCAGAGAATTCTTCTGAACGGAATTTCTTTCTCGGCCTTATCGCTCTCTATGATGGAAAATACGATGAGGCGGAAAACATGATTCAAAAAACGACAGATGCTTCCAAATACAAAACCAGAAGCGATATTCTTCTCGCGGCGTTTAAGGAATTTTCGCTCTTTCCCGATGGGAGCCCACTTCATCGTGATGTTTTGCTCGCCAAAGCGCTCAATGAAGTCGAGCAATTTGAGCTCTCGCTTGCGCTCTCAAAAAAAGTACTCGTAGAAAATCCGGGATATAGAGATGCGTGGATCGTGAATGGATATTCTTATCTTGCGCTCCGAAGACCTGAGTTTGCACAAAATGCTTTCGAGCAGGCATATGAAATTGATCCCGCAAATACGTTTGCATCGTATTTTCTGGGAATTGCGTACAAAAAATTACGAGATTATGATCGCGCACTCAGTTTTTTTGACCGAGCGCTCAAAAATGGATTCGAGCCTCCTCAAGAAGTGATGAGCGAAATTGCAGACATTTATTATCTTCAGGGAAATTACGAACTCGCTTTTCAGGAATATGAGGATATGCTTAAAAAATTTGGAGGAACAGAGGAAGAATTCGTTCGCCCGATGAATATTGTTCTCACTTTTTTACAAAAACCGGAAATGGGAATTCTCCTCGGAAATCTCGCTATAGAGAGTCATCCGACTGATCCGATGTCCTTCAATTTACGAGGATGGGCGTATCTTGAAAATGGGAATTTAGAACTTTCGGAAAAAGATCTCCAAAAATCTCTTGCTCTTGATGCCAACTTTGTACCTGCAAAACTCAATATGGGAATTTTGAGAGAAAAACAAGGACGGCTTGAGGAAGCCCTCGATCTGTATGAATACGTGTATAAAGCGGATCCACTGAGTGCGATTGGAGAAAAAGCGGTGGAGAAGTATAATGCGCTGCTGAAGTAGGGAACAATGTAAAATGCGAAATGTAAAATGTAAAAATAAGTTCTAAATAGTAATGTTTAAAAATTAGGATTTAAGATTTATTTTTACATTTTTCCTTCTATATTCTACATTTTTGCCGTCTTCTCCAAATTTCCACCAACACATCTTTCAGCCTCTCAAAAAATCAGAATGAAAAAATGTGTCAATTGTTCGGCATCATTTCAGGTTTCCCCGGAAGATGAAAAATTCCTCGAAAATATTTCGCCAGTTTTTGGAGGAAAGAAATATTTGATTCCATCTCCAACATTTTGTCCGGATTGTCGGCAGCAACGAAGACTCGCATTTCGCAATGAACGCAGTTTATTTCGAAGAAAATGTGATTTTTCCGGAAAGCCGATTGTCTCCATTTATCATCCAGAAAATCCAATGAAGGTGTATGCGCATGAAATCTGGTGGAGTGAGGAATGGGATGCGCTGAGCTACGGAAGAAATTTTGATTTTTCTCGTTCATTTTTCGATCAGATGAAAGAATTGATTTTTGACGTTCCCCGAATGAACCTCTCTGCTTTCTCCAATGAAAATAGTGAATATGTTCATCTCTCCGCATTCAATAAAAATTGTTATCTTGTTTTTGCCGGAGAATATAATGAGGATTCGATGTATTCAGAACACATCATTCGTTCGAGTTTTTGTTTTGATGGAACAGAGGTTTCCGATTGCCATTTTTGTTATGACTGCGTGAATATAGAAAATTCATATCAGGTGTTTTTTTCCCAAAGCCTCAGAAACTGTTCCGATTCATTTTATCTCGCCAATTGTCAGGGGTGTAATGACTGCATCATGTGTTCCAATCTGGTGCAAAAGAGCTATTGCATCAAAAATGTAAAATATTCAAAAGAGGAATATCAGAAGCGAAAAGAAGAATTTCTTCAGCGTCTTTTCGAAGACAGAAAGGGGACTGATGCCGAATTTGCAGAATTCAAATTGAGCCAAATTCAAAGAGCGAGTCATAATTTAAACTCAGAAAGTTGCATTGGAGATTACTTGGTTTCTTGTAAAAATTGTACAGAAAGTTTCGATTGCGTTTCAAGTGAAGACTGTAGATTCACTTACGCTGGATTCAATGTAAAAGATCTTTTGGATGTGACGAATACGACAGAAAATGAACTTGCGTACGATTCGATCAGTGTTGGATATAGGAGTTATAACACCATTTTTACCCAAGGAGCATGGACGTCATCATCAAATATTCTGTATTCGTATGAATGTCATGCTTCTCAAAATTGTTTCGGATGCGTTGGACTCAAAAATAAAAGATACTGTATTTTGAATACACAATATTCAAAAGAAGAATATGAAAATCTCGTTCCCAGAATCATAGATCATATGAAAAAAATCGGCGAATTTGGAGAGTTCTTCCCCGTATCTCTTTCGCCATTTGCCTACAATGAAACCATTGCTCAGCAGCATTTTCCGTTATCAAAAGAAGAAGTTACTCAAAAAAATTGGCTGTGGAGAGAGGAAGAAATACCAGATTTTTCTGGCGTGAAGAAAAAAATCCCCGCATCGAAACTTCCATGTCATATTTCAGAAATTCCCGATGACATTTTGAATTGGGCGATCATTTGTGAAGAATCCGAAAAACCATTTAAAATCCAAAAAGCGGAACTCGAATTCTATCGAAAAATGAATTTACCCATTCCGCATTTTCATCCTGATGTTCGATATAAACACCGAATGGCGCTCAGAAATCCGAGAAAGCTATGGAATCGAAATTGTACGAAATGCCAGAAAGAAATGGAGACGACGTACGCACCGGAAAGACCGGAGATGGTGTATTGTGAGGAGTGTTATTTGAAAGAAGTGTACTAAATCGTCTATCATGAAAGCGACACGGTCGTTCGAGACCCTGAAGGGTCCTCAGACCCGATGGACGCCGTGTCGCTTTCCGGAACATGCACAAAACCTGCAAAAATTGCTTGGCATCATTCGAAATTTTTCCCGAAGATCAGGAGTTTTATAAGAAAATGAAAGTTCTGGAGCCGATACTCTGTTCTCTTTGTCGGATGCAACGTCGTCTTGGGTATCGAAAAGAACGGTATCTATTTCGTCGTAAGTGTGACTTCACGGGAAAAGAGATTATTTCTCAATTTCCCGTAGATACACCTTTTCCCGTATATGGAAATGATGTGTGGTGGAGTGACGCGTGGAATCCACTTAAATTCGGACGATCACTTGATTTTTCGCGGCCATTTTTTGAACAATTTTTTGAACTTCGTGATACTATTCCTCGTTCTGCACTGCAACAACAAAGACCAATGGAAAACAGTGAATATTGTAATTGCGCGAGCCTTAATAAGAATTGTTACCTCGTATTTTCCACAAATCATTCTGAAGATTGCTCTTACGGTTCATGGGTAAACTATTCAAAAAACTGCATCGATAATCTTAGTATTGATCGATGCGAACTCTGTTATGAATGTATAGGCTGCAAAAATTGTTACAATTTGCGATATTGTCGAGACTCATACGGTTGTCGTGACTCTTTTTTTCTGCGAAATTGCACGGAGTGCCGCAATTGCTTTGGCTGCAGCAATCAAATTCACAAAGAATACATGGTACTTAATGAGCAAAAGACGAAGGAGGAATATGAAAAGTTTCTCAAAAGTGTCCACACGGGAAGTTCCCGAGAAATGTCAGTAGCAAAAAAAAGAATTGATGGGGTTTTGAAAGATCTCATTGTCAAAGAATTTCATGGACTTAGTGTTTATAGTTCGACCGGTGATTATTTAAATAATTGCAAAAATTGTTTTCTGTGTTACGAATGCACGAATTCAGAAGATCTGCGATATTCCGTCTGTCTCCAGAGTAGTAAAAACTCAATGGACTACAACTATTGGGGTCAAAATGCAGAGTGGATCTATGAATGCCATGCATGTGGATATGATGTCTATAATCTCAGATTTTGTAATCTTTGCTGGTCTGGTTCTCATGATCTCACGTATTCAGATCATTGTTTTTCAACAAAAAATTGTTTCGGATGCGTTGGACTCAAAAGAGAAGAATATTGCATTTTGAATAAAAAATACTCAAAGAAAGAATATGAAGAGATTATTCCCAAAATTATCGAGCACATGAAACAAACTGGAGAATGGGGTGAATTTTTTCCTGTTGAAATGTCACCATTCGCCTACAACGAAACTGTCGCACAGGAATATTTTCCGATGACAAAAGAAGAAGTTTTACAAAAAGGTTGGAAATGGAAAGAAGAGGAAAAATTTGATGCGTCGGGAATTATGAAAAAAATTCCCGCATCAAAACTTCCTGATTCGATCACCGATATTCCAGATGATATTTTGAATTGTGCAATAGAATGTGAAGAATCTGGAAAACGATTTAAAATTCAAAAAGCAGAACTGGAATTCTATCGAAAAATGAATTTGCCGATTCCACATTTTCATCCTGACATTCGACACGCGCATCGCATGGCGCTCAGGAATCCGAGAAAGCTATGGAATCGAAATTGTGCGAAATGTCAGAAGGAGATTCAGACGACGTACTCACCGGAAAGGCCGGAAATTGTGTACTGCGAAGAATGTTATTTGAAAGAAGTGTATTGAAGGCGACGATCGCATCGTCGCTCACGTGCGCGAATATGGATTCGCGCTTTCCGGTGTAGTTCTTGACAATTGGAGACCCAATTGGGTACAATGGTGGTATGAAGACTTCAAATACAATTCGTCCCACAAATCTCCAGCCGAGGCTCTATCGGGAAATAAAGCGCCTTGCGAAGACGGATGACTATATTGTTATTGTGAATCAGGAGAATGAGCCCGTATGCGTCCTCGCCGGATACTCCCTGATAAAAGATATTGAATTAGAAAAAAGAAAGAAGGAAAAGATGAAAACAGGAAAAACCCTTGCAGATCAAATAGAAGAATACTACCAGAACATTCCTCAGGATGAGAAAGATATTATGGACTCTGGCATTGAAGATCTCTATGAATATTAAGTACGGAGATATCGTAGTTGCCGATTTTGCGCCTCAAATAGGGGCTGAAATCACAAAAAAGAGACCTGCTCTGGTCGTTTCTCGCAATGAAATTAACGTGAAAGGACCACTCTGCATCCTAATTCCCATCACGGGAAATGTCCAAAAAATGTTGCCCTTTCACATTTTTGTGAAGGCATCAGAAAAGAATGGACTTCTTTGTAATTCTAAGGCTGTTCCTGAACAAATTAAATCTTTTGATAAACGGCGAATCCTGAAAAAAATAGGAAGGCTGGAACAAAAATACCTACAGGAAATTCAAAATTCTACGGCATTTGTACTCAATCAGGAAATCGCTCATACGTAATTTATAACCGCTTAAAAATGAATACCTGTAAAAATTGCTCGGCAGAATTCGAAATTTTCTCTGAAGATCAGGAATTTTATAAAAAAATGGAAGTGCCAGAGCCGACATATTGTCCGGATTGTAGAGCTCAAAAAAGAATGGCATTTCGAAATGAAAAAACTTTATATAAAAGAAAGTGCGATTTGTGTGAGAAGAAAATTGTTTCCCTGTACTCATCCGACAAACCATTTCCTGTGTATTGTCCGGAATGTTATTTCAGCGACGCATGGGATGGACTTTCCTACGGACAAAAGTTTGATGAAAAAATTCCTTTTTTTGAACAATTTTCAGAACTTCTGCAAAAAGTCCCACGGCTTGCTATCATGAACAAACAGTCTGAAAACAGCGAGTATTGTAATTATTCTTTTGCCAATAAAAATTGCTATCTTACGTTTGGGAATCATTATGAAGAAGACTCCGTGTATGGAAGATACTCCACGAAAAACAAAAACTGTATGGATTATTTGTGGTTATACGGTTCTGAACTCTGTTACGAATGCTCATTTTCAAAAAGTTGTTATGAATGTGTGTATGTACATCACTCAGAGAATTCTCAAAATTGCTTCTTTTCTGTAGAACTCAAAGATTGTAAAAATTGTTTTTTTTGTTCCAATCTCAGACACAAAGAATATTGTATTTTGAACAAACAGTATTCAAAAGAGGAATATTCTCTAAAATTGAAAGAATTCAATTTGAATAATTTTCAGGGGTTCGCAAAGGCACGAAATTTTTTTGTAACGGAATTGAGAGCACAATTTCCATTTCGCGCACTATACCAAGTCAATACTGAAAATTCGACAGGAGATAATTTAGAAAACTGTAAAAATGTTCAAAATTCTTTTGACTGTACAAATTGTGAAGATGTCGCATATTCTCAGCAAATTGATGAAACGTACAGTTCCATGGACATGACATGCATGGGATATGATCGCGGCGAAGTGTGTTATCAAACTATTGGATGCACGGCAACATCATTTTCCATGTCCTGCGATTCGTGCTGGCAAGACCATAATTTGCTGTATTCGAACTTATGTTTCTCTTCAAATAATCTTTTGGGATGTATTTCTCTGAACCACAAACAATATTGTATTTTGAATACTGAGTATTCGAAAGAAGAATATTCTTCCCTCTTGGACAAAATTCGCCACCAAATGGAGCAGGAAAAATCGTGGGGAGAATTTTTCCCTCCGGAGACTTCTCCTTTTGGATACAATGAAACAATCGCACAAGAATATTTCCCGATGACAAAAGAAAATGTGGGATCGAAGGGATGGAACTGGAAAGACATCGAAAAGCCAGATTTTTCAGATGTGACAAAAAAAATCCCTGCGTCCAAACTTCCTGATTCAATTACAGATATTCCCGATGATATTTTGAACTGGGCAATTATCTGCGAAGAATCGGGAAAACTTTTCAAGATCCAGAAAGCAGAACTTGAATTTTATCAAAAAATGAATTTGCCGATTCCCCACTATCATCCAGACATTCGACATGCGCATCGAATGAAACTCAGAAATCCACTAAGACTTTGCAACCGAAATTGCATGAGATGTCAGAAAGAGATTCAGACGACGTATGCGCCGGAACGTCCGGAAATTGTGTATTGTGAGACTTGCTACCTTGCAGAAGTGTATTGAAAATAATGTAGAGACGTAGCATGCTACGTCTCTACAGAAATTACATTTTTTTTCATCATGCACAAAACCTGTAAAAATTGTTCGGCAAAATTCGAAATCTTCCCGGAAGATCGGGAATTTTATAAAAAAATGGAAGTGCCAGAGCCGACACTTTGTCCAGATTGCCGGATGCAACGGCGAATGGCTGTTCGAAATGAACGAAATCTCTACAAGAGAATCTGTGATCTCACCGGAAAATCAATAATTTCGTGTTATTCTCCTGAAAAACCATTTACGGTATATCACCACAAAGAATGGATGAGCGACAAATGGGATCCTCTTTCATACGGACGAGACTTCGATTTTTCCCGGTCATTTTTCGAACAATATGCAGAGCTTCAAAAAGATATGCCGCGTATAAGTCTTCATGTGAATGACACCATGGAAAATTGTGATTATTGTAATTATGGGGGAACTTCAAAGGATTGCTATTTGACATTTTGCCCAGTTCAGTCAGAGAAATGCCTCTATTCTTGGACTCCTGGCATGTGTCTTGAAGACATAGATGGATATGCCAACATTTCCTGTCAACACGTATATGAATGCTCAACGGTGGAATATTCATATGAACTTTTTTATTCAAGCTTTTGCCAAAATTGCAGTAACTCCTATTTCCTTTTAGATTGTAAAGATTGTCAGTATTGTTTCGGATGCACGAATCTTCAGCACAAAAAATATTACTTTTTCAACGAGCCACTTTCGAAAGAAAAT
This sequence comes from Candidatus Peregrinibacteria bacterium, assembly GCA_016220175.1. Taxonomy (NCBI): domain Bacteria; phylum Candidatus Peregrinibacteriota; species Candidatus Peregrinibacteria bacterium. The sequence continues at coordinate 28,820 of JACRHZ010000069.1, read as the reverse complement.
TTTGAGAAAAAAGTCGCAGAAATCACCTCCTCCTCTTCTCATTTGCAAAAATTCGCCCAAGAATTTTCTCAATTTTTCTTACGGTTCCCGCGAAAATGCGTGAGAAACACACAAGTAGAAAATTGCGAAGGCGATCTTCTCCGGCACTCAAAAAATTGCAAAGAATGTTTTGATACTTTTGATTTTCAAGATTGTCGCTATTGTTTTCTCGGAGGACTCAAAAGCCATCATATTTATGATTCTTTCGTCATTGGTATTGGGGCGGCAGAATGCTATGAACATGTAGGATCTCTTGGATGCAATCACTCCGCTTTCGCAATTTTTGCAAGAGGGCTCAGTGATTCGTACTACACTGATTCTTGTACAAATTCGCAAAATATTTTCGGGTGTATTGGGCTGAGATATAAAAAAAATTGTATTTTAAATAAGCAATACACAAAAGAAGAGTATGAGAAGATCCTTCCAGAGATTATCGATCACATGAAAACAACAGGAGAATGGGGAGAATTTTTCCCTGTCGAGATTTCTCTATTTGCTTACAACGAAACTATGGCACAGGAATTTTTTCCCATGACAAAAGAAGAGGCTCTGAAAAAAGGTTGGAAATGGCGAGATGAAGAACAAACTGAACTTCTTGGAACAACGAAAAAAATCTTTGCATCAAAACTCCCCGACAAAATTGAAGATGTTTCTGATGATATTTTAAATTGGAGTATAGAATGTGAGGAGTCTGGAAAACTTTTTAGAATTCAAAAAACAGAGTTGGAGTTTTATCGAAAGATGAAAATTCCTCTTCCCCATTTCCATCCTGATGTCCGCTATATCAAAAGATTACAGCGAAAAAATCCTCCGAAATTGTGGAATCGAAACTGCGCGAAATGTCAGAAGGAGATTCAAACAAGCTATAGTCCTGAGAGACCGGAAATTGTGTATTGTGAGGCTTGCTATTTAAAAGAAATCTATTGAATGCGCGAATCCATATTCGCAAGCCAAAGGCTTCGCTTTGTGGTCGATTAAATCTTCTCAACAATTTCCTGAATTGTCTGATGAAAATGATATTCGAGTTCGTTCTCCGTAATGGCTTCTGTTTCTGACTTGGCATACATACAAAGAGGAAGAAGGAGATCTTTTGCGACGTAAAAATATACATAGGCGCGAAATCCTCCTAATTTCCCTTTTTTCATATCAGAACTCGGAATGCGAATTTTATAGATCGATCTTCCAATTGAAATTGCGCGCTTTTCATCAAATAGCTCAATCACATTCAAAAGATCATCATTTACCTGAGGATATTTCTTCTTCAGTTTTCGGAGTTGTTTTTTAAAATATTCAGTAAAAAATATTTTCATAATTTCTTTAGACATCATGTAACTGATCTCTCGCAGAGGGAAGTTTGCTGACATCAAGGCGATCGAGAAGAGTGTTCAAAACCTGAACGGATTTGTCGAGAGAATTCGATTTCGTCAGGAAATAATACTTAATGAGAAAAGTAACAGTAGAAGTTCGGTTTCCGAGTCCTTCTTCTTCCTGAATAATATCGAGTTCCTGAGGGATTTTTGCTGGTACTTTGAGCGTGATGGAGGTCATGAGATGGAATATTTACATAATAAATACACCTTTATTATATAAATAATGCTCTAAAAAATCAATCTTATTGTGAAATGCAGAAAAAATACGATATTCTTTTCCCATGCACAAAACCTGTAAAAATTGCTCGGCAGAATTCGAAATCACAAACGAAGACTTAAAATTTTATGACAAAGTTTCGCCTGTGTTCAATGGGAAAAAATATGTGATTCCTCCACCAAAGCTTTGTCCAGTGTGTCGAATGCAAAGAAGATATACGCATCGCAACGATAGATCTCTGTATCGAAGCGTTTCTTCGCTGAGCAATGCTCCTATGATTACCATGTATGCTCCGCAATATGGATTTACGGTGTACGAACAGCATGAATGGTGGAGTGATGCATGGGAACCAAAAGAATATGGAAGGGATTTTGATTTTTCGCGACCTTTCTTTAAACAATTTCAAGAACTTCAGAAAAAACTTTCTCGGTTCAATGTATTTAATAGAGATACTGAAAATTGTGATTATGTGAATTATGCTCCTCATTCGAAGAATTGTTATTTACTTTTTGGATCGTGGTTCAATGAGGATTGCATGTATGGACAGATGCTGAGTGAGTGCAAGGATTCGATGGAGAATCTTTTTCTTTTCGATCACTCTGAACTTTGCTATGAAAATGTAGATTGCTCCGAAAATTATCGTGCGTTTTTTTGTCAAAATTCCAGTAAGGTAACAGAAAGTTGGTTCTGTTTTGATTGCAAGAATGTTGAACATTGTATCGGATGCTATAATCTCAGGAATAAAAAATATCATCTAGAAAATAAGCCAGTTTCAAAAGAGGATTACGAAAAAATTCAGAATGAATTTTCTTCTTTTCAGAAATTACAAGAATATAAAGAAAAGTTCCGAATACTCGTAAGGAACAAAGTTATTCATGAAAGCATAAGGGGATATAGCAATGAAAATGTTTCTGGAGATCTTATTTTTAATTGCAAAAATGCGAAGTTTTGTTTTTCCACTTATAGGTGTGAAGACATTGCTTATTCTTCACGGGCAATGGAAGTGAAAGATTCGTATGATTTTGAAGGAGGAGGGAAGGGGCAGCTTCTTTATGAGAACATGAGCAATGATTTTAGTTATTTTTCTATTAGTTGTACCACTGGAGAATATTTGCAAAACACTCATTATTCGGATCTCTGTTTTAATTGTAGTAACTGCTTTGGATGCATTGGACTGCGTCACGAGCAATATTGCATTCTGAACAAACAATATTCAAAAGAAGAATACGAAAAGCTCGTTTCCAGAATTATCGAGCATATGCAAAAATCAGGAGAATGGGGAGAGTTTTTTCCGATTCAAATGTCGCCATTTGCATACAACGAAACGATTGCTGAGGAATATTTTCCGATGACCAAAGAGGAAGTTCTAACAAAAGGATGGAAGTGGAAAGATCAAGAGAGATTCCATGCATTAGGAGTTATGAAGAAAATTCCTGCATCGAAACTTCCCGATTCGATCATCGATATTCCAGATGACATTCTCAACTGGGCAATTCAATGTGAAGAATCAGGAAAGCTTTTTAAAATTCAAAAAGCAGAGTTGGAATTTTACCGAAAAATGAATTTACCAATTCCACATTATCATCCAGACATTCGACATGCACATCGAATGGCACTCAGAAATCCGCGAAAGCTTTGGAATCGAAACTGTGCAAAATGTCAGAAGGAGATTCAAACGACGTATGATCCGGAGAGACCGGAAATTGTGTATTGTGAAGAGTGTTACCTCGCGGAGGTATACTGAATCTTAAATGAAATATTCTTGAGGAAAAACAAGAATTCTTTTAAGATAAAACCGTATTTTATCAGTTTCCATGGATACGAAATCAGAAATTGTTCAGGCACTTCAGAAGCATGAAGCTGAAATTCGTCAATTTGGGGTCCAAAAACTTGGTATTTTTGGATCATTCTCACGGGATACAGCGAACAAAGAGAGTGATATAGATTTTGTGGTTATTTTTGAACCGGGGAAAAAGAATTTCTCTCGATATATTGATCTTGTATTTTTTCTTGAAGATTTGTCTTCACGGAATGCTGATGTTCTCACTCCTGAATCCATGAGTCCATATCTAAAACCCCATATTCTTGAAGAGCTTGAATATGTCATTTGAACCGCTCGAATATGTTCGGCATATTCTTGATGAAATGAATTTCCTCATAAAGGAATCTACGAGTCTTCAAAAAGAGATTTTTCTCAAAGATTCGGTACTTCAGAGAGCGTTTATTCGAAGCCTCGAAATTATAGGGGAAGCCGCAAAAAAACTGCCGCTTGATTTCAGGGAAAAATATCCTCATATTCCCTGGAGAAATCTGTGCGGAGTAAGAGATAAGCTCATTCATGATTACTTTGGAGTTGATTATGAGATTGTGTGGGATATTGTGAAAAATAAGCTCCCAGAATTGAAGAGAGATTTTGAGCTTATGTTTTTGGAAAACAAATAAAACATCCATGCATAAAACCTGCAAAAACTGTTCGGCAGAATTTGAAATCTTCCCGGAAGATCAAGAGTTCTACAAAAAAATGGATGTTCCAGCGCCGACAATCTGTCCGGAGTGTCGAGAGCAGCGAAGGGCAGGCTGGAGAAATGAAAGGAACCTGTATTATCGAATGTGCAATGCGACACAGAAAAAAATTCTTTCTGCATACCATCCAAGCACAAAAATTACCGTCTATGATAATGATTATTGGTACTCTGATAAATGGGATGGGCTTATATTTGGGAAAAATTTTGATTTCTCCAGACTATTCCTTGATCAGTTTACAGAGCTTTTTCGAGAAGTCCCACAATTAGCCAGATCAGCAACAGGAAATCAAAATTGCGATTATGTAAATCAATGTGGATGGTGTAAAAACTGCTATCTTATCTTTGAAGCTGATGGAGATGAGGGCTGCATGTACAGCAGTCATATTTATGATTCTCGATTCTGTCTCGACTCCTCTTATATCACCAATTCAGAGCTGTGCTACGAATGTGTCGACTGCCAAAATTGTTACGATTCTCAATTTCTCGTCAACTGCCAGAATTGCAGTGAGTCATTTTTTCTCCAGAATTGTGTTGGATGTAAAAATTGTTTTGGATGTGTCAATCTGAGAAACAAGCAATATTATTTCTCCAATGAAACGTGTACGAAGGAGGAATATTTTCAAATACTTCAAGAAGTATTTGTGAATCAGCATCAACCCAGAAAGGAAGTAAAAAAATCTTTTTTTGAAGAATACATCGTGAGATTTCCCCAAAAGCATATTCATAGTATTCAGAATGAAGATTCTTCAGGGGATTATTTACAAAACACAAAAAATTGTCAGTATTCGTTCGATGTTCAAAATTCCCGCGACATAAAGTATGTGTATGATTCTCGAAATCTAAAAAATGTTTATGACATGCTCGTATTTGGAGCAGGAAAAGGAGCCGAATTTTGCTATGAAGTTCACGAAATTGGAGATGGTGTGCGAAATATTTTTTTCTCAGATCAAATTTGGTCTGGATGCCATGATATTTGGTATTCAAAACTCTGTATCCAAAATAGCCATAATCTTTTTGGATGTATCAGCCTCAAGCATAAATCCTATTGTATTCTCAATAAGCAATACTCCAAAGAGGAATACGACGCACTCATACCGAAAATAATGGAACATATGAAAAAAACTGGTGAGTTCGGTGAATTTTTTCCGATATCACTTTCTCCTTTCGCATATAATGAAACGATAGCAATGCAATACTATCCCCTCGAGAAAGCAGAAGTTCTTCAAAGACAATGGAAATGGAGAGAGGCAGAAGAACCGAATTTCTCCGGAATTACTAAAAAAATCCCAGCCGTGAAACTTCCACCCACGATTGAAAGAATCCCTGATGATATTTTGAATTGGGCAATTGGATGCGAAGAATCTGGGAAATTTTTTAAAATTCAAAAAGCGGAACTTGAATTTTATCGAAGGATGAATTTACCGATTCCTCATTTTCATCCAGATATTCGACACGCGCATCGCATGGCTCTGAGAAATCCTCGCAAACTCTGGGACAGAAATTGTATGAAATGCGAGAAATATATTCGGACAACGTATGCTCAGGAGAGACCGGAAATTGTGTATTGCGAATCTTGCTATCTTAAAGAAGTTTATTGAGTAAAACTGCTGTAAATTATTGGGAAATTCAAAAAACAAGATTCACCTCGAGCTTGTTGAGAGGTGAGGAGTGTTATCTGAAAGAAGTCTATTAAGGAAAATTCATGATAAATTCTATTGTATTTTCATGTAATTTTTGATAAAATTATGAACGTACTCATGTAATTTTAAAATTTATGAGAAACAGAATAGTTTTGAAGCAAATAGAACGCACGCTTCTTAGGCATCATCCAGAGAAGAACAGGGCAATTATCCTTTATGGACCACGTCAGGCGGGAAAAACTACGCTTGTAAAACACATTATCGAAAAATACCCAAAGAAGGCAAAATATATGAGTTGTGATTATGCAGATGTGAGGGATGTGTTTGCCTATGAAAACAGCCATAAACTCAAGGAAGTTGTGCGAAATCTTCAACTTCTTGTCCTCGATGAAGCTCAGCGCATTGAAAATATTGGTCTTGTTCTCAAAATACTGGTGGATGATTATCCGAATGTGCGCGTAATTGCGACTGGATCTTCTAGTTTTGACCTTTCCAATAAAATATCAGAACCGCTTACAGGACGAAAACATGAGTTTCTCCTTTTTCCATTTTCCTTTGAAGAGCTTTTTCAAAAAGAACTTCCGCATGAGCAAAAACGGCACCTCGATTTTCTTTTGAGGTTCGGAAGTTATCCGGAAATAGCAGAAAAAAATGAAACGGAAGCGGAAATATATCTCAAAGAACTTACGGGAAGTTATCTTTTTAAGGATGTTTTTACCTTTCAAGAACTCAAAAAACCAGAACTTCTCACAAAGCTTTTGAGGCTTATCGCGTTCCAAATCGGATCTGAAGTGTCATATCATGAACTCGCTCAAAAACTCGGAGTTGATCAAACAGTAATTCAGCGGTATTTATTTCTTCTCGAAGAAGCTTTTGTTATTTTTCGTCTTTCGGCGCTCAAACGGAATCTTCGGAATGAAGTCACAAAAAGCAGAAAAATTTATTTTTGGGATCTTGGCATTCGAAACAGCCTTATTCAAAATCATAATCGCCTCGAATTTCGTAATGACATCGGAGCGCTTTGGGAAAATTTTTGTATCGCAGAACGGATGAAATACCTGAATAATCATCAAAAAGGCGTGAACCACTATTTTTGGAGAACATACGCGCAAAAAGAGATTGATTATATTGAGGAAGCGGGAAATACGCTTTGTGCATATGAGTTTTCATGGAATCATAAAAAAAAGAGAAAACTCCCAAAAGCTTTTTCAGAAAGTTATAAAAATAGCACATTTGAAGTCATCCATCCCGAAAATTTTCAGAAATTTCTCTTGGGGAATTCATGAAAACCTGTAAAAATTGCTCGGCAGAATTTGGAATAACAGACGAAGATCTAAAATTCTATGATAAAATTTCGCCAATTTTTGGAGGGAAAAAATATGAAATTCCTCCTCCGACGTTGTGTCCGGATTGTCGAATGCAACGCCGAATGACGTTTCGAAATGAACGACACTTATACTACCGCACATGTGATCTCTCTGGGAAAAGTATTATTTCCTATCACCATACTAACAAAGGATTTCCCGTATATGACCATCATGAATGGTGGATGGACAAATGGGATGGCTTGGAATATGGAATGGATTTTGATTTTTCTCGAACATTTTTTGAACAATTTTTGGAATTACAAAGAATGGTTCCACGGATAAGTATGACGATAAGTCATTGCGAAAATTGTGATTACGCTCCCTATTCGGTGTACTCAAAAAATTGTTACATGTGTGTTTCATGTGTTGAATCAGAAGATATTTTTTTCTCGTACCAAACTCACTATTCTCGCGATTCAATAGATTGTAGTTTGGTTAATAATTGTGAGCTTTGTTATGAATGCATCCATTCTCAAAATTTGTTTCAATGTCAATTTTGTGGGGATTGTACGAATTCAAGATTTCTCTTTTTCTGCAAAGACTGTCGGGGATGTAGCAATTGTATTGGATGTAAAAATCTCGTAAATCAGAAGTATTGTATTTTTAATAAACAAGTATCCGAAGAAGAATTTTCGCAGACAAAATCCGAACTTGAAGGCTACCGAAATGGAAGGCTCATGTTTGAAAAAGCATATACATTTTTTTTAACACAACCAGAACGTTCTAGCCATCTTATCAATTGTGAAAGTTCTTTCGGAGATTACCTTGTTGGGTGTCAAAACTCTTTCGCGTGTTTTGATGCAAATGGACTTGAAGATTGCTCGTACGCATATCTTGTCCCTGGGCATTCCAAAGATTGCCAGGATATTAATTACACGACAAAAGCTGAATTGGTCTACAACAGCATGAGTCCGGTGAATAATTATCACACAAAATTTGCATTGCACTCTTGGGATATGCAATATTCTGCATATACAGATGAATGTTTCTATTCGGAATATCTCTTTGGCTGTATTGATCTCAAACGGAAGAAGTACTGTATTCTGAACAAACAATATTCAAAAGAAGAATACAAAAAACTCCTTCCAAAAATAATTGAATACATGCAAAAAACCGGAGAATGGGGAGAATTCTTTCCCGTCGAAATTTCACCATTTGCATATAACGAAACAATTGCTCAGGAGTACTTTCCAATGAGCAAAGAAGAAGTCTTAAAAAAAGGATGGAAATGGAAAGATGAAGAAAAATTTGATGATTCGGGAATTACCAAAAAAATCCCTGCTCAAAAATTACCAAATTCGATTACAGACATTCCAGACGATATTTTAAACTGGGCAATAATTTGTGAAGAATCGGGGAAGCTTTTTAAAATCCAGAAAGCAGAACTCGAATTTTATCGAAAGATGAATTTGCCGATTCCGCACTATCATCCGGATGTTCGACATGCGCACCGAATGGCGCTCAGAAACCCGCGCAAACTCTGGACAAGAAATTGCGCAAAATGTCAGAAAGAGATTCAGACGACATACGCGCCGGAGAGACCAGAGATTGTATATTGTGAGGAGTGTTATTTGAAAGAAGTGTATTGATTCATTTATCATGAAAGCGACACGGTCGTTCGAGACCCTGAAGGGTCCTCAGACCCGATGGGCGCCGTGTCGCTTTCCGATCACATTTTTGTAAACAAATCCTTCTCTGAAAATCTCACTTTTGGTCTTGCTGGTCCTTCTTTACGATACCCAATTGTCAGCAATGCTGTCGCGGTCATGTGAGAGGGAATTCCCAGTATTTCATTCACCTTCTCCGGTTCAAATCCTTCCATTGGGCAGGAATCTATTTTGAGTTCAGCGCACGCAGCCATCGCAAAGCCAAGAGCTATATATGCTTGCCGTTGTGCCCACGTCATTTGTTTTTCTTTTGGCATGTCCTTAAAAAATCCCTGTTGATACGCTTTATAATCTTTGAGTTTTTCCAGCACGGAAGCATCACCGCCGCTGGCAACTTCAAAATATTCATCGATGCGTTTTTCGCTGGTGTCATTTCGCGCTGCAAATACGAAGAGATGAGACGCATCGGTTATTTGTGTTTGATTCCACGCCGCTTCTCTCAGCTTTTTCCGCGTTTCCATATCGCTCACTACGTGTATATGATAGGGCTGAAGTCCAAAAGAAGATGGAGCGAAGCGAATTGCGTCAATAATTTTTTCAAGATCTCCATCCGAAACTTTTTTCTTGGGATCAAATATTTTTGTTGCAAATCGCCAGCTGAGCCCAGTAAGAAAAGAGTCCATAATTTGGATAATAAAATAATACAGGACAAATTATATCCGATTTTAGAAGAATTGCAAATTTTTCTTGAATCATTCCAAAAAAGTTGCTAGAGTATGCGCTGGTTTTTTTTACAGGCGATATTTCGTGGAAGTTTTCCTTTGACGATTATGATCAAAGTTTTGAATCTCACCAAAAAATATGGAGAGAATGTGGCGGTAGATTCGCTTTCATTCGCTGTTTCTTCTGGCGAAATTGTGGGCTTTCTCGGTCCAAATGGAGCTGGAAAAACAACAACGATGCGTATGATTTCTGGATATCTTTCTCCAGATGAGGGGAGTATTCATGTGAATAAAATTTCAGTGGCAGATGATCCTGTTGCGGCACAGCTTCATATTGGATATTTGCCCGAAAACAACCCGCTCTATAAAGATATGCTCGTTTCTGATTTTTTAAATCTTTCTTCAGATCTTAAAAAAATTCCGCAAAAAGAGAAGAAAAAATCGTTTGAATTTGTCGTTTCTGCTGTCGCCATTAGTGATGTGTTTTATCGTCCTATTGGAGAACTTTCAAAAGGATATAAACAAAGAGTTGGACTTGCTGCGGCACTTCTTCATAAACCAAAAGTCCTACTTCTCGATGAACCGACGGAAGGACTTGATCCAACTCAGAGAAATGAAATCCGGCAGCTTATTCGGGAACTCTCAAAAAATCATACGATCATGATGAGCACACACGTCATGCAGGAAGTCTCTGCCGTGTGCAGTCGAGTCCTCATTATCCACAAAGGGAAACTCGTGGCAGATGGAACACCTCAGGATCTCGGCAAGCAAATTCAAGGTGATACGCTCCTCGTTTTTGAAGTTGAAGGAGAGAATGTAGAGTCATCACTCAAGGCATTAGAAGGCGTAAAACATTTGGAGATTCAGAAAATTTCGCCGAAAAGAATTCGGGCTGAAATTTTGTCGAATCCAAGCGTTGAACTCCAGCCCGAACTTTCTCGCCTTTCTGAGGAGCATAAATGGATTATTTGGAAGCTGAATGAAGAAGGAAAGGGGCTCGAGGATATTTTCCATATTCTTACGAAAGAAAATCCATGAACATCTTTTTGAATGTCCTAACGATCGGCAAGAAAGAACTCAAGTCGTATTTCGATAGCGCTACTGCGTATATCGTTCTTGTTGTGTTTCTCCTCCTCTGGCAATTTCTCTTTTTCAAATCAATATTTCTTGTAGGAGAGGCATCTCTTCGCATTCTTTTTGATCTCCTTCCGTGGCTCTTTCTCTTTGTCATCCCAGCGCTCACAATGGGATCTGTCTCTCAGGAAAGGACTGAAGGAACACTCGAAGTTCTTCTTACACATCCTCTTAAGGAATGGGAATTTCTTCTCGGAAAATTTTTGGGAAGTTTTATTTTTGTAATCATTGCGCTTCTTTTTATTATTCCTATAGGTATTAGTCTCAGTCTCTATGGTGATTTGGACGGAGGAGTAATACTGGGTCAATTCTTGGCGAGCATATGCATGGCAATGGTGCTCATTAGTCTGGGAGTTTTTGTTTCTAGTTTATTTAAAAGTCAGATTACGGCGCTCCTTATCTCTGTCGTTGTGAGTTTCTTTTTTATTGTTTTCCAATTGGGATTTATTACTGGAAGTTTGCCAGTAGCAGTTGGATCTCTTCTCGAGAGGCTTTCCATCAGTTCTCATTTTACTTCTATGGCTCGAGGAGTAATCGATCTCAGAGATATTTGGTATTTTCTCTCAATGACGGCGGTCTTTTTGAGTCTCGCATATCTCCAGCTCATCAAAAGAAAATCAGGAAATAAAAAAGAAATATATCGCTCTTGGAAAATAGGAGTGGCGCTGTTCATCGGAATCGCAGTTCTCCTGAATGTCCTCGGTTCGCGCATTCCCGGACGCATTGATCTCACAGAGGAAAATTTATACACACTCTCTCCCGCCACGAAAAATCTCGTGGGAGGTCTTCAAGATGTGGTAAATGTTACTTTGTACGCTTCTGCCGAACTTCCCGCCCAGTTCAAACCGCTTCTTCGCGATACAGAAGATATTTTGCGTGATTATGAAACCCTCGCAAAGGGAAACATTGTATTCTCAGAAAAAGATCCCTCCGATAACGCTTCTCTGAAGTCAGAGGCAACATCACTCGGTGTACAAGAGGTACAATTTAACGTGGTAAGTGGAGAAGAATTTCAGGTAAAAAAAGGATATTTTGGCCTCACGGTAGCACATGGAGGCAAGACAGAGGCGATCCCTTTCATTGAAAATACCGGAGACTTGGAATATCTCCTCACGAGTTTTATTGCAAAGCTCACGACAACGGAAAAGAAAAAAGTTATATTCCTGTCTGGTCATGGAGAAAAGAGCATCACTCAGGGGTACTCGACTTTCGTAAACGAACTCAAGGGACAATTTGATGTACAAGATTTTTCATTTCCCGCATCTTCATCAGAAGGAAAAGTTACTCCAGTAAAGACATTGCCGGAAAATACTTCAGTACTCGTTATTGCCGGACCCACTCAGGAAATTCCATCTGATGAAAGAGAGGGAATTCGTTCTTATATAAAAAATGGCGGAGCTGCACTTTTTGTAGTCGATCCGGTGAGCGTTGATCTTAAAACATTTAGTGCAAGTGAAAATGCGAACAGTTTTGCTGATTTCCTCAGCGAATATGGTATTCAAGTTGCAAAAAACATTGTGTACGACCTCAAGTCAAATCAAAATGTCCAATTTGGAGGAGGATTTGTCACAATATTCCTCCCGTATCCATTTTGGATCAATGCGCTTCCTGCTGATACAATGTCGCCTATTATGGTGAAAATAAAACAAATGGTCTTCCCGTGGGCGAGTTCCCTCAGTATTGATACTGATGCGATGGCGAAGAAAAATCTTGTTGCTACGAAACTGGTTACGACAACGAATGGAGCAGGAGAACAGAATGGCTCATTTACGCTCGATCCACAACAACGATTTTCCAATTCAGATCTTTCCGAAAAACTTATTGCTGTGAGTGTTACGAATGCCGGAGAAAATGAGAAACAATCACGAATAATTGCAGTGACCGATTCAGACTTTCTCACAAATGATATGGTTCAGCGCACAGCGGAAAATTTTGCATTCGGAATGAATTCTGTTTCTTGGCTTGCACAAGAAGAATCCCTCGCAGGAATTCGTCTTAAAAGTCGTGCAATGAATCCTCTTACGTTTGAAAATGAAACCCAAAAAGCGCTGGTGAAATTCGGAAATATGGGGATTGCTATTCTTTTCCCACTGTTCTTTGGCGTGTATCGGCTCATGCGTCGTCGTTCTCTTCGAAAATTCTCATTCCATTCATATTTTAAAGTATGAAGAAACATACCAATCTCATTCTTGCCGCCATTTTTGCCGTGCTGCTCGTTCTCTCTACATATTCTCTCTGGGGCTTGTATGTGTTTCCCAAAACAGAAAACTCCGGAGTTTCTGAAATTACACTCGGAAATACATCTCTGAGTGATGTTGATACCATAGTGATCAGTGATACTTCCTCTGAAAAATCTTTTACAAAAAAAGATGGAGCGTGGAATGTGAATGAATTTCTTGCTTCAGAGTCAGAGCTCAAAAAAATCTTTGACAGTTTTTCCAGTAGAGAAGTGCAAGATCTTGCTTCAAAAAATCCAAACAATCATGAAAAATTTGGCGTTGCTGAAGGAAAAAGTATCGTCTTTGCCATGGAGAAGAAAGGAGAAGTCCTTTGGAAATTTCTCATCGGAAACCCAGGAAAAGAGCCTCAGACATTTTATATTCGAAAAGGAGGAAGTGATAATGTATATTTAGCAAAAGGAAATCTTCGAGAAATTCTTTCAAGAAATGTTGATGCATGGAGAGATAAAAAAATTGTTGAGATAGACCGAAATACCATTGCCAAAGTTATTCTCGAAAAAGGAAAAGACATTCTCACCATAGAAAAATCAGCAGATGGATCCACGTGGGCAGTTTCTGATGGCAATCAGCAGAAAGCTTTTGATGGAGAAAAAGTACAAAAGTTTTTTGATGCGCTCTCTCCGCTCGAAGCTTCAGGCTTTTTGAATGAAGACCAGAAAAAAGAATTCAATGAAGCAAAGGAAGGAAAAATAACACTTCAATTTCTTTCTCAGAATGAAGAAAAGAAGGTGGTGATTCGTCTCCTAGAAAAAGATGGATCATACTTTGGAAATGTGGAAGGAAGTGATACCTATTATTCTATTTATACCTACGCTCTTTTTGATGTTCTTTTGGATGCAGGGAAAATTTTTGCAATACCGAGTCCAGATTCGGAATAGAGAATCAACATTCCAAACATCAAAAAATACGCTTCCTCTTGCTGGGAATCAGTCTTTGGAGTACACTCCGAATTCATGAATATATTTCTTCGCACTCTCGGCTTCTTTCGTGAAAAAAAATGGTGGGTAACATCGCTTGTTTTCGTTGCCTTTTTTCAGGCAAGTTTAAGTCTTGTTGAACCGATTTTTTTCCGGGAAATCATTGATACGCTCACCAATTCTTCAAAAAATGAAGAAACTCTTGAGGCACTCTCTCAAGTTCTTTTTCTTTGGATACTTGTTGCCATTTTTGCGATGACAGCACAAGTGATTCTTACCTATTTTACTGATGTTCTCGTACACAAACTTCATGTCAAAATTTGGAAAGAGGCAATTGAGCGCGTCCTTTCGCTCTCTCTTCGTTTCCATAATTCCAAAAAAGTAGGAAGCACGATGCGTCGTATTGAACGTGGTTCGGATAATATTTTTGAAACACAACTCGATTTTTTGCGTGAAGACCTTCCCCGTATTTTCACACTGCTCTGCATTCTCCCGCTCCTTTTTTGGCTCCACTTTCAAATGGCAGTGCTTCTCAGTATCATTCTGCCAGTAATTCTTACACTTGCGATTTGGGGATCGGTAAAAACGAATCAAAGACAAGATGAGATTGAAAAGTATTGGACAAAAGCGTCAGGTGTTTCCTGGGATGCGGTTGCGAACATTTCTGTAATCCAAAGTTTTACCGCTTTTGGAAGAAAAATGCGCGAGATTACTGCTCTTATTTGGGAAGCGCATACAAAACAGCTTAAGGTTCTCAAATGGTGGTGTTTTATTATTGTTCTCGGAAAAGCTGCTTCTTTTCTAGCAACAATTTCCGTTTTTGCGCTCGGAGGAATGCTTTTTCTGAAGAACGAAATTACCATTGGGGAGATTGTCATGTTCTCCGGATATTCTCTCCTCGTGGTGAATCATGTGGAAAGCAGTTTATGGCATTTTCAAAGGTTTCTCTGGAGAAAATACAAACTCCAGCAATTCTTTGAAATCTGGGATGAAGTCCCCGATATCATGGATGCGCCAAATGCTCAAAAAATGCCAGTTGTTCGCGGAGAAATAGAATTTCAAAATGTCTCTTTTTCTCATGATAATCAGAGCGAAGCACTCAAAAATGTTTCATTTTCGATTCCGCCAGGTCAAACCGTTGCACTTGTGGGGCACACTGGGAGCGGAAAGACCACAACGGTAAATTTGCTCTCGAGATTTTTTGATATTGATTCCGGGAAAATTTTCATCGATGGAACAAACATCTCCACGGTTACGCAGGAGTCACTTCGAAAAAATATCGGAATGGTATTTCAGGAAAATTATTTGTTTCATGAAAGTATTTACGAAAATCTTCAGATTGGAAATCCAAAGGCAACAAAGAATGAAATCGAAGCTTCGTGCAGAGCTGCGCATGTTTGGGAATTTATTTCTGAATTGCCAAAAGGAATTGATACTGTTGTGGGAGAGCGTGGTGTAAAACTTTCTGGAGGAGAGAAACAGAGAGTAGCGATTGCCCGAGCGCTCCTCAAAAATCCGCCAATTTTGGTACTCGATGAAGCGACAAGCGCTCTCGATGCCGAAACAGAACAGAGAATTCAAGAAGCATTAGAGAAATTGATAAAAAATCGAACTACGCTCATTATTGCGCACCGTCTTTCGACGATAAAAAAAGCAGATATGATTCTCGTGTTCGAGAAAGGAAAGATTGTGGAAAGAGGAACATACGCTTCCCTCATGCATAAAAAGGGGAATTTTTCTAGACTCGTTGAGGCGCAGGTTTCTGGATTTGTGATGTGAGTGAGAGCTCAGGATAACAAATTTCCTCAGATTCGCATATTTTTATTTGCCTTTTTTAAGAGAATATGCGAAGATGATTTCGGTCGTAGATACTCACTTCGGACATTGCGATCTTAGGGAATAGAGGCGTAGACAGTGGTAACGGGTGAGTACGAACCAAATTTTCCTCTCAAGGGTATGAGAGGATTTTTTGTTTTGTCTCTTCGAAATATTCCTTCTCAAAGAAATCAGCGAAATCACTTTAAGAAAGTGACAAAATAGTGTACAATAAGGGGAAATAAAAATTTTTCATATATACAAAAATGAAAACAAAACACTTCTTCGCTACAATCCTTTCTCTTATACTTCTCATTGTGGGAGGTGTAGTTCTGTATTGGAACGAGCTCTTAGGGAAATATCTCTACAAGGCAGAGATAGCTCCACAGAATACATATACAGTGACTACAAATGAAGACAGAGCACTCGATGGCACTCCGTGTGCGGTTGGTGATTGTACTCTAAGAGAAGCGATAGAATTAGCGAATACCGATCAAAATACGAGTATTATTATTTTCGCAGAAAATGTTTTAAATAATACAATATATCTCTCTGAGGGAGAACTTCTCATCACGGCGCCCCTTATTCTCGACGGTGATGGAAATATTGATGTCGATACTGGTGACAAGGTTACCATTAGTGGAGATGTTGGAAATGATGGAGATATGAGCAACAATGTGAGAGTCTTGCATGTGAAAATTCCTCCAGAAATTCCTGCGGGACAAAACTTGGTAATGCTTCACGGCATCAATATTCAGGATGGAAATGCAAGAGGTGAAAATGGGGGAGGAGGAATTTGGAACGAAATAAATTCCTCGCTTAACCTCATTGAAGTAAACATTACCCATAACATCGCAGAAAATGGAGGAGGAGTATACAATCAGGGAACTCTCTATTATTCTTTCGGAACCATATCAGATAATATTGTTGGAGATAAAAATGGCGTTGGTGGAGGTATCGCGAATGATGGGCAAGAAATTGAAGGGGCAAATGCAGCATCTGGACAAATTCTCATTCACTCATCTACCATCAGTGGTAACTCCGCTGTTAAAGGCGGAGGAATTTGGAATTCTGGTCCGAAAGCTCGAAGTGATATTAAAATTTCAACCATTTCCGGAAACTCAGCCACTCAAGAAGGAGGCGGAATATTCACGGATGGAATGTATGTATTTTTGCATGAATCAACGGTGGCATACAATACCGCTGGCGAAGACGGATCTGAAAATGTTCTTGGAGCTGGAATAAGAATTCACGCGCCGGATGATACTCAGGTAATTCAAATTTGGAATAGCATTATTGCGCAGAATAAATTCTATGGAGGAAATCTCTCCGATGACATCAACGCTTCTGGAAATTCCGCTGAAATAAGTGTTGTGGAAAGTTTGGGATATAACATTATCGGATATGCTCATATCACTCAAAATTTCCTTCTTCGGGATTCAGATCGTGTAGGAAATTCTCCAGATGCGCCTCTTGATCCAGGACTTCTTCCTCTTGAAGATAATGAGGGAGCGACAAAAACTCATGCGCTTCAAGAAAGTGGCGCGGCAATTGATTCGGGAGATCCAACTGTTCAAGATGAGAGTCTTAATGATCAGCGAGGAGAAGGACATAAAAGAGTAAAAAATGGAGGCACTCAAAAAAGAATTGATGTTGGAGCATTTGAATTTGGCGCAGAACCAGAACCGCAAGAACCAAATCCTTTTCTGGTAAACACAGATCAAGATATTGTTGCCGAAGATGAACTTACGAGTTTGCGTGAAGCGATTAACGCCGCAAATGCGGATCCAGATTTGAATACGATTGAGTTCGATTCGGATCTTGCAGGGAAAAAAATTACACTTGATGAAACGCTTAACATTGCTTCAAGTATGGAAATTAAAGGTCGAGTTAATGGAAAAGGAAATCCAGTAATTACGATAAGTGGGGGCGGGAGAAGAATAGTTATGGCGATAGCGGCTCGAAATGACGCCAAAGTGAAAGTAAGTGATGTGATAATTACTGAAGGAAATGGACATCAAATTGAACAAGGAAGTGGTATTCGTGTGACATCAGGTGCCAATGTAACTCTCATCGGAGTTCATATTATAAACAACAAAAATGCTAGTTCAGGCGGTGGAATTGCGAATCTTGGAGGTGTTGTACTTCTGAAAAGATGTGTTATTTCCCAAAATTCTGCAAAATTTGGTGGTGGAGGAATTGTGAATTATGGTCAAGAATCAACCCTAATATTGCAAGATACCATTGTTTCTCAAAACATTGTTGAGGATCAAGAGGATCAAAAGGGGGCGGGAATATTCAATAAAGATGCCTCTCTTAGCCTTATTCGAAGTACTGTGTCTCAAAACGAAGCAGTAAATGGTTCTGGGGGAGGAATATATAATTGGAGTGATACACATGGAACATATCTTCTCATGGATACCAGCACCATTTCTGGAAATATCGCAAAGGTGGGAGGAGGGATTGTGAATGTAGAGGCTTCTGCAATTATAAAACACAGCACTATTGCAAAGAATGTAAGTACGAGCGAGGCAGGAGGAGGGATTCGATCTGAAAATGGAAAGGTTACGTTGAGCTACACTCTCGTTGCGGAAAATAAAAATGGAGAAAATCCTGATGATGTTTTTGGTGTAATCATGAGTAATGGGCATAATCTTTTTGGACAAGAAATCGTGGACGGTGCAGATGAAACAAAAGGAGATTTCTTGGGAAAAAACGCAGTACTCGAAGAGCTCAATAATTATGATGACGGATACACACAAGTGCATCTTTTAGGAGTAGGAAGCGAAGCTCTTAATGCAGGAGGAAGTCCAGAGGCAGAAAATGTTCCATACACAGACCAGCTCCATCATTTACGCATCAAAGACAAAATTGATATTGGCGCAGTCGAAATGGGAAGCGAAAAGCCGTTAGTTCCCGAACGACCTTCTCTTCTTGTTACAACTCCAGAAGACATTGTTGATGGAGAAGACGGGGAAACGAGCCTCAGAGAAGCAATTCAATATATAGGTAATGGCACGCTTACGGGAACAATTACATTTGATCCAGAAAGATTTCTGGGTGACGAAAATGTAATTCGTCTTCAAGAAGAACTCGTCATTACTTCCGATATGGAGATTCAAGGACTTATTAATGAAGAGGATGAAAGCCCAAAAATCATTGTGAGCGGTGAAAAAAATGGGAGAGTTTTGAATATTGTCGATGAAAACAATGGAGCTTCAGTAACAATAAAAAACTTGGTGATTACAAACGGAAAAGCTGACAATGGCGGAGGAATTTATGTTGCAGAAGACAGTTCTCTTACTTTGAGCGAAAGTATTGTTTCGAAGAATCACGCGGATGTGAGTGGTGGAGGAATCTATAATGAAGGGACAGTACTCTTAGAAAAAAGTACTCTCGTGTACAACACCGCAGCGAAAGGAGGAGGAATTGCTACTGATGCGGAAGTACATATGACAAACTCAACTGTTTCCACAAATACGAGTACATTGGGTGGTGGTGGCATGTATGTATTTGGTGGTGATACAGATATCCGTTTCAGTACAATCGCGAACAACAATTCAGAAGAAACCATAAATCCTCTTGCTACAGAAGAAAATAGTCATATAAAAACGGCGATGACTTCTGAAACTTTCCCAAGGGAGCGGGTACTCGTAGCAAGTATTGGAAATTTCTTCATACCACAGCGGAAGACAATTGCTCGAAAGGATCGAAGTATTGGCGGTGGAGGTATCTTGATAGATGCAGGGACAGTCACGTTAGATCATACAATTGTGGCCGACAATACGCATGGAACGAATGTCAAAGGATCTGATGACATCGTCGGGATCATCACCAGCAATGGGTATAATATTTTTGAGGAGAGATCACGGCTTGTTTTTGCAAATGGCGAACAGCCAACTGACATTCGTGACAGCGACCCAAGACTTGGATGGCTGGTAAATTATGGCGGAAGAACACCAACTCATTCTCTCAAATCAGGCAGTATAGCTCTTGATAAAGGCGACCCAACTATT
This sequence comes from Candidatus Peregrinibacteria bacterium, assembly GCA_016220175.1. NCBI lineage: Bacteria > Candidatus Peregrinibacteriota > Candidatus Peregrinibacteria bacterium. Next base: position 9,211 of record JACRHZ010000069.1, on the reverse strand, counting down.
GCAGATTGTTCGGAAAGTGAAGGGCAAACTCCAGAAAATGCTTATTGCGCTCCGGAAACAGATGAACGAGGCGAAGGATTTCAAAGAAAAGCAAACGATAAAATTGATATCGGAGCGTTTGAGCTTCAAGATTGTACAGTACAAGATGATTATGGATCAGGTCACGAAAATGCCTGTTTCATTATCTGTGCGCCAAATACTCATCGAGAAGGAAGAGAGTGTGTGCCAGATAAAGCTCCAGCACCTCCTCCTAATATTTGTGAGTATTATGGATCAGATCACGAATGTAATCCGAATCCGCTTCTCGTCACCACAGAAGTAGACGTTGTAGATAATTCAGATTCTGTTTTGAGTCTTCGAGAAGCAATTGCTGTCGCAAATGGAAATCCAGATATCAATGTCATTAGATTTGATTCTTCAGCTCTCGGAGGAAAAACTCTTCGCCTTAAGAGTGGTGACGGATACGGAGAACTCCTTATTACTTCGAGCATGAATATTGAAGGCATTCTTGATGAAGAAGGAAAATCGAATATTACTATCAGCGGAAAGGCGGGAGAAGAAAATATTGAGTATAACGTGAGAGTATTTCATATTAATGGTACTGCGGGGAATGTCGAGGTAACCTTGAAAAACCTGACAATACGAGATGGAAATATTGACGGAAATGGAGGTGGAATCTTTAATGAAGCAACGCTAACAATTGAAAATAGTACTATTTCTGGGAACATGGCAAAATATGGAGGTGGAATAGAAAATGAGAAAGATAATGGCAATATAACAATTAAGAATAGTACTATTTCTGGAAATAATGCTACTTATGGTGGAGGAATAGAAAATAATGGCAGTATAATGATTGAAAATAGTACCATTTCTGGAAACACTGCAAAATTAGGTGCTGGAATAGAAAATTATAACGATATAGCGATTGAGAATAGTACTATTTCTGGAAACACTGCTGATGTTTCAGGTGGAGGAATGTATATTGAAGATGATGGCAGTATAACGATTGAGAATAGTACTATTTCTGAAAACATTGCAAAATTAGGTGGTGGAATTTGGGCTCACTCAGTAGATATTGTTATTAATAACAGCACGATTGCTCGAAATTCTGTAGTCACTGATGGAGAAGGAGGTGGCGTAAAAATAGTTACGAATAATGATGGGGAAACTGGAGATGTTAAACTTAGCCATACAATTGTTGCAGAAAACACACGAGGAATTATTCCCTTTGGTCAGGCTGAAGCAATTCTCGATGATGTTTCTGGACCAATTACGAGCAATGGATATAACCTCTTTGGAACAATCGAAAATGCAACTATTACCTATCCAGAAGATGAATCAGTAACCAGTGATGACGATATTGTAGGAATTGTTCATCTTGAAGACCTCAAAGATAACGGTGGTACAACATTTACTCATGCCCTTCTTCCAGGCAGCAAAGCAATTAACGCAGGGAACGAAAATGCCGAACCAGGAAAAAATGGTATTCCAAAAACCGATCAAAGAGGACAAGACAGAATCCAGAAAGGAAGAATCGATATTGGAGCTTTTGAATCGTCTCTCGAGGCAAATCCAGAGCCAACAGAATGTGATCCGTCTGAAGTAGATAATGGAGATGTTGGTCTCCCGCCTGAGTGTAAAATTACTTGTGATGATGGATTTTCTCTCGACGGTGATAAATGCGTAAAAGATGACTCAGAACCAGAAAAATGTGATCCGTCTGAAGTAGATAATGGAGATGTTGGTCTCCCGCCTGAGTGTAAAATTACTTGTGACGATGGATTTTCTCTCGACGGTGATAAATGTGTAAAAGATGATTTAGAACCAGGAAAATGTGATCCAATAGATAATGGAGAAGTCGGTCCGCCACCAGAATGTAAGATCACCTGTAAGGAAGGATTTTCTCTTAGAGATGGAAAATGTGTTCTCGATAAAGACCCAAATCCAAACCCAAATCCTAATCCTAATCCTAATCCACCTCAGACACCGCCTCCAGTAAGTGGTGGTGGTGGAGTGAGGCGAGAACTTCTGGAAACTCCGTACACTCTTCCAGAAACACCTTCTTTAGTAGATCCAATAATTCTACAAAATCGTGCGGTTGATCTTCCCGATAATGGAGCCTCAGAAGCGACATTTACGAGAGATGTGACACTTGAGGAAAAAGATGAAAAAGCAAGTGTACATTTTTCAAAGGGGACAGTTGTGATGAATTTGGGAACGCAGAAAAAATATAAAGAGAAAATTCTCTCTCCACAAAAAGTAGTAAGTACCAAGTTGCCAAAAGAACTTCCTCCATTTTTTACATACGTAAATGCGTATGAAATGAAGGCAGAGAAAGGAGAATCTCTCACTTTTTATCAATGTATAGAGAGCGCTGGATCACAGGGAAACGACATTTGTACTGCTGGAAAAAAATCGGTTCCAGGAATAACAATTCTTACTTTACCACTTCCCGAAAAATATTATGGAAAAACAGGATTGAAAGTTCTTTTCTATAATGTGAAAGAAAGTGTGTATAGGGAAGTACTCGGAGAAAAACTTTCTGAGGACGGGAAGAGTATGCTCGTTGAAGTAGATCACTTTACACTTTTCGTGGTCGCAGAAAGCACCGCAAAAGCAGAAATTCTTGAAACCAAAACAAAAGGAGAACTTACTTCGATTCCAGAGAAAAAAAATGTTCCAGGAACGGCAGATTGGGCGCAAGAATGCGTGCAAAAATTGCAAGAAAAAGGAGTGGTGCAGAAAACCGATAATTTCCGCGGAAATGACAATATTATTCGTGCAGAAGTTGTCAAAATGGTTGTTACTCTCAGTGGAAAACAGCTTAGCGCCGACGAAACGCAGATATTTCCAGATGTTCCTTCGGATGCGTGGTTTCACAAATATATCACTACCGCAAAAAATCTCGGATGGGTGAAAGGATATTTCGATAACACTTTTGGACCACAATACAAAATATTTCGAGCTGAAGCACTTAAAATAGCGATGAAATCTGCAGAAATATCTGACGAAATCGAAAGCGAAACAGAAAATCCATTTCCAGATATTTCGAAAGATGATTGGTATTTTGGGCCAATACTTTCTGCGTATTCAAAAAAATGGGTTCACGGATACGAAGATGGAACATTCCGCCCTACAGAATTTATCACTCGAAATGAATTTGCAAAACTCTCATGTGAAGCATTTGAGCTCTAAGTGACAACAACGCTTCACATCAAAAAATCCACAACAAATCGGACCACTGGATCAACATCTTTTCCATACACGATAGCTCCTCCCAGTGCTCCGGTAACCATCATTGTTGTAAATCCTGCCACTGCCAGTATCATGAGAATCCATCTCTTCAGAAGGATTCGAGAAAGTACATTGCAGACATAAAACACTCGAGTGCTCAATCGATAGTTTTTTATTTTTGTTTTTACAGAATGGCAACATTCAAAATGATTCAGAAAAAATATTCCGTACGCAAAAGACGGCAGAACAAATATCCATGTGGCAATAGTCGCGAAGAACGAATGCATTTTAATAAGATCGCTTTTTCCCAGAATCTCTGCCGCGAGTTCTCCAGTTTGTAGAGTAATGAGTGCGCTTATGAATCCTGTAAGAACGAAAATTCCTTTCACAAAGTTCCATGTCACGTTTTTCTGAAGCTTTCCAAAAGAAATGATTTCAAAAACGGCGTAGGAAGTGAGAAGCGCAATCGGGAAGTGAACGAAGAGGGGATGAATATTCATACAGGCATACAAAAATCGGAAAGAAATATATCATTCATGAAGAGCAGAAGTCGATTTTTTAGTGGAAAAATATGAAGAAACATTTACAATGTCGTCAATGATCCGGAGTCGCCAAGCGATGCGCTCCATTTGCGAGCCGGAGGCGAGCATTTTGGAGCCCATCGTCCCGGACTTGATCCGGGATCTTGTAAAATTTTTCCATCTATTTACAATTCACTCATTATTCGGGAATCGCCAAGCGATGCGCTCGGCTTGCCGAACCCATCGTCCCGGAAACGAACGAAGTGAGTTATCCGGGATCTGGTAAAATCTGTTCAATCGTTTACAATTCACTCATTATTCGGGAGTAGCCAAGTGGTAAGGCAGTGGACTCTGAATCCACCATTCGAAGGTTCGATCCCTTCCTCCCGAGCCAAAGTTGAATTCGAGACGAGCCCAATGCGGAGCATTGAGGTGAGTCCGAAGATACTTTGTCCCGCATTTCGCGAAGCGAAACTGCGGGACCCCCGAACTTCATAAAGTGAAGAATCTCACTTCCCGAGCCAAGTATATCTGTTCTTTTAAGGCCCACTTTTCCGTTTTCCCCAAACACCTCCCATTCGAATCACATCAAGGATTTCTTTGGATTTTTTTTCGGCAAATAATTTTCTCCAGTAATCACTGACTTTCCTGTTTTTTCCTCCAAAGCAAGGCGTGCATCTTTCGCAATTTTTCCGCCTTTTTTAGCGGGAATTTTGTTTTCCTCAAAGCCTTTTGCATGAGTCACTTCGGCAATTTTTTGGGTAGAAAGTTCCGCCAGAGCGGTGAAGATAAGTTCTGCGTCCGACATGTGATCACGTAAATTCTGTGTTCTGAGATGTTTCAATTGTTTATGTTTCTGAATGGAGAGATCGCTCCATTCTTTGTGGATGATGTTTGTCAGAATTGCGAATTCATTCTGTTCTTTAACTTCATTATTTTTCCAATAATCCGTTAATTTGTTCCTGATTTCCTGTCCCATCATTCGTTGCTGAATCCATTTTTCACTTCTCCCCATTTTTTGCCAATATTCACGTGACCGATTCATAGCTTTTTCTGGATCACTCATCTCTTGCATTCGTTCATAGCCGACTTTTGCCAGCCAAAGCTTAATGGGCTCCGCTTTTTTACTCGGAATTGATTGAACGAGGCGAAGCAAGGTTGCAACATCAGCCGCATCTGTTGCGTAATATTTGCCATCTTGAGCCACAAATTTCAGTTGGTGACAATTTGTCACCAACTCACTTCCTTCTGTTTTCAATCTTTCTTTGAGCTTGTTCCAGTATTTTCTCGCAGTTTGATAATTACTTTGCTGAGTCAAAGCTTGAATAATGTCCACCACTGAAAAAAACCATTTTTCAGTTTTTTCATCGTAATATCGACGAATTCTTTTGCCCTCAAAAATAGCAATTTTTTCTTCGTTCATAAAAATATATGAAAAAATCACTCATGTAGTATAAATCACTTTTAAAATTTTCATGAAAGGCAAAAATTCACCACTCGAGAAAAATTGAGTTATGAAGCCATTTTCTTAAATGTTTTTCTGTTGTCGAGCTCCGTCGACAGAATAGACATTTCATAAAACACCTGGGGAAAGCCGTATTTTGTGAATGAGCATTTTTTTGTCTCATGAAAAATTTTACAGATATTCTATACTGATACCAGATTTTTTTTAAATTATTATGGCATATCGTAAATTGAACAATCTCACGGAAAAAGAAGGTATTGTCCCGTCCCTACTTCCTTCATGAATCTCTATCTTTTCTCCTCCACTTGCGCTACACTCAGCACATGATCCCACCACAAAGTAGCAGTTTTCATGGACTTGGTATTGCACCAAAAATTCTTGACATCCTCACGAGGAATAATTACATCGTACCGACTCCAATACAGCAACAATCGATTCCCCACGCTCTTGAGGGCAAAGACCTTATGGGAATTGCTCAAACCGGTACCGGAAAAACTCTCGCATTTGGTATCCCAATGCTTCAGCGTTTAGTTCAGGCTAAAGGACTAGGACTTATCATCGTTCCCACCCGTGAACTTGCTTTACAGGTTGATGAAGCAATTCAGAAAATCGGTCGACAACTTGGACTCAAAACCGTTGTACTTATTGGAGGAGAGCCAATTTTTCGCCAAATTAAACGCATCCAAGCGAATCCACATATAATCATCGCAACTCCGGGAAGACTCATCGATCATTTGGAGCAAAGAACGGTTCGTCTCGATGCCGTCAAAATTCTTGTTTTGGATGAGGCCGATCGTATGCTCGATATGGGATTTGCCCCACAAGTGAATAAAATTTTGGCTCGTGTTCCGAGCGAGAAACAGACGATGCTCTTCTCCGCGACGATGCCAAAAGAAATCGTGGCCATTGCCGCCAAATATATGAAACTTCCGATTCGCGTTGAAGTTGCGCCTTCTGGGACCGCGGCAAAAGACGTCACGCAGGAATTATTTTTTGTCGATAAACCGAACAAAGTTTCCCTGCTTATTAAAATATTATCGGAATATAGGGGGAGCGTTCTCATTTTTACTCGGACGAAATATGAAGCAAAAAGAATTGCCAGCAAAATTCGCGACAATGGTCATAATGCTTCGGAAATTCATTCCAATCGCTCGCTTTCTCAGCGCAGGGAAGCGCTTCAGGGTTTTCGAATTGGGAAATATCGAATTCTCGTTGCCACAGATATCGCCGCTCGCGGGATTGACGTATCAGGAATTGAACTCGTGATAAATTATGATCTCCCCGATAACCCCGAAGATTATGTACATCGTATCGGCAGAACTGGTCGTGCCGGCTCAGTTGGTCATGCTATTTCTTTTGCCGCTCCACATCAACGTGGAGGAGTTCGAAGTATTGAACGCCTCATTCGTCAAAACCTTCCCGTTTCCCAAACTCCAAACACGCCTCCCTTAAGAACTGCTTCTTCATCAGAAAATGCTGAGGAAAAGCGAAGGTGGACTCCTCGGCGAAATTTTTCCCACAGGAACAATCATCAGCGAAGAAATTCAGGGAATTTTTGATGGTATTTCACTTTTTGTATTCCATTAAAACAGGCTCCCATCCAGGGGAATGAGAATCTTTAGCCGAAAAAAGAGAAGAATCTCTTTGCTTTTTCCCTAGGATAGGAATAGAGTCCCTCAGCTCAATTTAACTCTTATCAACAATTCTATGGGAAATTTTCATAATAAAAGAAGTGGCGGAGGATTTGGAGGTCATTCTCGAGGCAACGATTTCGGTCGTAGTAGGGGCGGATTCGGTGCGGGAGACAGGAGACCAGAGATGCACAGTGCAACATGTTCTGAGTGTGGAAATGACTGTGAAGTCCCGTTTAGACCAACAGGAGAAAGACCCGTGTACTGCAGTGATTGTTTTAAAAGTATGAACAGTTCATCAGGAGGTCGAGATTTTGGTAGAAAAGAATTTGGAGGAAGAGATCGCGGAGACAGAGCAGACCGAGGAGGAGACAGAGGACGCTCAGATTTTGGGGAGAAGAGAATGTATAAGGTTGTCTGTGCCGAGTGTGGCGACGATTGTGAGGTTCCGTTTCGCCCAACAGGCGAAAAACCTGTATATTGCAGTAAATGTTTCGGCAAGGATGATGGTGGATTCAAACCGAAGAAATCTGGTGGCGATTACGCACAAGAATTTGAACGCTTGAATTCAAAGCTCGACAAGATCATCAAGGCGCTTGAAGCCGCTGGTCTCAAGAAAGAAGCGGCAATAGTAAAGCCGATTCTTGAGGAGAAAAAAGAAGAGCCAAAAAAGGCAGCGTCTCAGGAAAAATCCAAGAAAAAAGAGCGAGAGGAGAAGGCTGCGCCAAAAAAAGTCGTAAAGGCGAAAAAGAAATCAAAGTAAGGAAATTATAATTTACGGCAAAAACGGCACCACATCATCCGTTGCTGGAGTGAGTTTTTCGATAATTGGTGTTGCGGTGGCATAATCTGCTCCCAGATTTTTTTGTGCTTCTCCGTCGACACACTTTGCAAAACTCGCGTAGGGAAGAGAATTCTCGATGCAATGGAGAAGAGTATTCGTATGATACGATCCAGTATTTGAATCTCCAATACTTTCTTGATTCGACTGAGAAGATGCGCTCACCCAACCGACAATTGTTTTTGCGAGAGCGGCAGCTTTTTGTTCATACAGTGGCACAACATTTCCGGAATAACACGTATCGTGCACGAGAGAAAATTCTTCGCTGTTCATGGTTTCAAAACCGTGCGTCTTCATTGTCTCGGCAAGATCAGGGAGGGGAATTGTCACCACATTCTGAATCGGATTCCCTGCCGCATCCGTTCCGTTTTCCATTCTGACAACGAGATTTCCCGAAGGCTGCATGCCGTGTGATGTGACATAAAAGAAAAATGCTTTGTTTCCGCCATTTCTTGTGGAAAGGGTCGAAATGACATCGAGTTGTCTGCTGATTTCTGTGAATGGATTTGCTGGAGTATTATCGATATATGATGTTTGATACCCTTTATTACACAGAAATGTGTTCATATTTACAGCATCTTGTTTGAAGAATCGATCTTCTCCAAAAGAGACAATGAGTGCGAACTTCTTGGAATCTGCTGGTGCATTGCAGGGTTTCATTACGGGACTAGGAAGTGATGCCTGCGGAGCAAGTCCTGCTTTTGTTCCGACGTAGGTCAGATCCTTTGTATTAGTTCTTTCTGTGTCGGTATTCCAGAGTTCTTTTCCATCTACAATTGGCCATAAAAACGAAGAATTTTGCGAAATTGTACAGCCATTAAAATTTACCGTCATCATTTTGGTGTCATGTCCGAACTTTGTATTTGGCGCTGTATCGAGCCAAAAAAACCATGATTTTTCGGAAACATTTTCCACTATTCCTGATTTGGAATCATCTGTAAATACCTGAAAATAATCTCTTTTTCGCACCGGATCTTTTTTTCGGTAGAGCGCAAAAAAATCTTTTTTCGGATCATTTGCAATAACTTGGTCGTAGAGCATACTTTGTGCGATATCGGCATTTGTACAATCAGCAGAAGGAGTTCCTGATGATCCTCCACCAATAAATTGTGCGTCATATTTCACGTCATATGCATCTCCTGTTTCCCGAACGACATAATCGCGGTAAATATATTCCGCCATTTTTCCACGGGTAATTGGTTTTGCCGGTTCAAAGAAGTTTCCCGAATCGTCGATGATGTTTTTTTCTACAGCATAAAGAAGATATCGGCTGTACCATTCATCTGCACTGACATCTTGAAATGGCAATGATCCCTCGGAAGTTGAAGAGAGAAGATCCCATGAAACCAGTTCTCCGAGAATTTTTAGCGCTTCCACTTGGCTTTGTTGCACAAATCATAATATAGAGACTCAGGAAAGAGCAATTTTCTTTTTCTAAGGTTTTCATACTATTTTGTAACTTTTTGGCATTCCGAGAGCAGTCATACTATTCAAAGCAGAACATATAAGAAAAGATTCT
>JACRHZ010000068.1 GCA_016220175.1 Candidatus Peregrinibacteria bacterium | reverse complement strand
CTTTGCATGCTTTTTGACTTCTTTTTCTCTCTCTCCAATGCCTCTTTTGTTATTTCCTGATGCGTTATCTCATTTCTTTTCATAAATATGGGGGAAAATTCTCCCATATTATACATCATTATTTATTGGACTCAAGGTAAGTTTCTTTGTGCTTTGTGTTTTGTGTTTTGTGCTTTGTACTTTGTGTTTTCAATACACTTCCTCATGTTTCCCAATATGAATAGGAATGATCGTATCTTTATTTATGAGAAATTGGAGTGTAATTCGATATGAAATGTTTATGGAAACGCTGTAGAACATTGATAGCTTTCCATGAAGTCGATGGAGACGAAGAGAAGGATGATATGGGTTTATGGAGAGAAGTTTGATCACTTTTGCATACTGATTTTTGAGCTCAGAATGTCTCCTCAAAAATTCTTTTGCCCTTTTTTCATAACTTTCTGTAAAGATGAGTTTAGCCATGGATTACTTTTTTCAAATGATTTTTTATAGAGCTATGGTATCTTTTATTTTTTACATCTTTCTTTGATTCAATAAGCGCGGCAGTAAGTTCCGCTTCTCGAAGAAAATTGAATTTTTCTATGCTGAGAATGACATATTTTTCTTCCCCCCGCACAGTAATAAAAATTTCCATATCAGAATCAGCGTGTTTTTCTATCGCTGATATTCCTCTTGTCTTGAGGTCATTTGCAGTAAGAATATTATTCATAGATTGTATAAAAGTACTTTTGAAAGTAGTATATAGAATACTGTGTAAAGTGTAAAGTGAAAAGATCTTTGCGTTTTGAGCTTTGATCTTTGCACTTCCTAGTGCGCCGCTGCATACATTCCATGGTACTCAACTGTTGAATGCGCTGATTTTCCGGCTTCATCATGAAAATGCTCTTCCCAATCTTTTGCCTGTGCATAACGTACTTTATCGATATTATCTTCACCATCATGATCCTCTTTGTAAATCTCCACAGCTTTCTCCATCATTCGTTTTCTTGATTTTGGGTCTTTGATGGCTGCTGCAATAACATTATCCAATTTCATGAGAAAATCTAACGCAGTGCGAGGTTCTCCTACATCGTCAAACACTCCAGGAAATCTTTTCTTGATTTTCGGAACAAGTACATCTGTTGCTCGTTTATCACTTATGTACCCTTCAAATATTTCCCCAAAAATAGGGTCGAGCGCTTTTATAATATCAAAATTCTTGTGAATAAGTTCTCGTGCAGTAATTCTTTTTTTTGACAAATAAACATAACTGGTATCTATGCGTGGTGGATTATCGAGTTCGTGTTTATTTAAGGTGTAAAACCTCTCGCCTCCGGTCTCTACTTTGCTTGAAACAAGCGTATTATACATCGCCATCATCCCAAGCTGTCTTTTCAAGTCTGTCTCTAAAAAATCAGACGCTAACTCTCCTCCATTCCTCGCAAGATTCGTGATGTACGCGAGCTGTCCTACGAGCATGTTCGGGAATGCCGTGTGCGCCATCGACGCCGATCCATCCGTTCCCAGGTGAAGAATAGATTTTGCTGTATTTGACGTACCATTGCAAAAAATTGTGGTCGCCCAATCATGATCCCATTTCCCCTTTTCACTTCCTGATTTCGCAACTCTCTGCTGAACTCTCTTATCGGTCATCACATGGGTGAGAAACCAATCCATATAGTGATCTGGAAATTCCATTTTATCATCTTTTGGCGCAAACATGTGTGCGAGCTCATGGATATCACTGAGCGTTGGTTTTATTGTTGCGAAATATTCAATGGGAGGAAATGCATTTAATTTTAAGGAATCGAAATAATGGATTCGTTCAATATTGAGGATGCCCAAATGAACTCCTTGAATCAGAAACCAAAAAATATCCTCTGGAGAACTTTTCCCATCATCAATAGCGCGTTCAATGTACGCTTCATATCTCTGGGGATCTACTGTTCCCCCATTTTTTTTGTCGATGAGCATGGATCTGATCATCTTTTCCAAAGCGTTAATGTTTCCGGAAATTTCTGGTTTAAATTTCCCTTTTCCACTCTCAAAATTAGAACCATTGTCTCTCTCAAGTTGACGAAAATAATCATTGTCATATATGTTGCATGCTTTTTGAAGTTTCGTTCGGAGAACATTGGAATCATCCGCATCTGATCTATAAAACCTGACTTTGCTAAATCGATTGAGCGCATCCCAAATTCGTTTATCATACCAGTCAATTTGTCCTTTTTGCGAAAGGACATTGAGGCACGCTTTGAGTTCATCCTTTTCTTTTGTTTCATGAAGCCTATTCATAACTTGCCATCCATCCATATTCTTGAGGGCTTTTTCATGGTGACTAACTTCTTCAAGTTCCGCTTCTTGACGACTTGAATCATATTCATCCGCTAATGCTAAATACGCTTTTTCAAAAAGCTTTTTTCCCACGAGTCCTCCTCTGTGTTTTGATTTTCGTTCGTGTTTTCTTTTGACAAAACTCATTGCAGTTTCCCACATCATGCCAATATCAGCAATCGAAATAAATGTGGTATTCTCCCAAACTCGCTTCAGAGGATTATCTTCTCGTCCTGTTTCATTCTCAGCAACTTTGGTTGCTCCCATCTCAACTTGTTCTTTAAGTTTTTTAAGATCCTCTGAATGTTCTTCAATGAATGACCCCTCTCCTGATGTTTGAACTGCATTCTCCAATTTTTGTTCTATATTATAAAGCGCGCCTTCGGATGTATCGGCAAAAATTTTTGCGCCTTCAACATCAGACCTTCGGATGGTAGGGATGGCTTTTTTGATGTTTTCAATGGTTCTTCTCATTTCTGCAATTTTTGATTCAAAATTTCTCTCTCCTGCATGTTTTGTCACATGTTCTCCTCCTTCTCCACGTTCTTCTTCATGAGCTGTAGCCGCATGTGAGAGTGATGCTCCTTTTCTAAACTGCTCCCAATCAACCTTGCCGACTGTTTCTTCTATGGATCGTTCAAAAGAATCCAGAAAGTCTGTTCCAAGAAAGTTTTCTACTTCTCCTCGAATTGTCAGACCATTCGAATTTCCTATGACATGCGCAAAGAGTTCTGCTTTGATTCTTCCGTTTGGATCTATGAATTCTTTCAGTTTATCGCGCCATCCCACATGTTCTCTACTCAGCTTTTTTTCAAAATTTTCGAGGAGCTTTTTCCCTCCTTTTCTCTTTCGTACTTCTGCGGAGAGTTTTTTCGACAGTTGATTTTTGCTCGCATAATCAATGGCATGAAGAACTTCATGCCGAAGAGCTTCCTGAATCCGAGAATCTCCTCTTTCCCAAGAGGATGCTTTTACTTCAATACGAAAAAGTCCTGTTTGTGGAAGAAAAATTGCTTCAGAGCTTTTTCCATATTCCTTCTCAAAATCTGCATCATTTACAAATACAAAAACTGGGACTCCAGAAACATTTCGCACATCTTTAAATTCTTTAAGTTCCTCCATTGACCCATTTTTGAGCGCCCAACGGGAAAGCCCTCTTAATCTTTCGCGTCTTTCCTCCTGTATCTTTTCATTTTGCGCTTTTGTTTCAGCAATTTTTTTGAGATCTGGATTAAGAGACACTTTTTCATGTCCTCCGTTTAAAATGACGACCTTCTCTTCTGAGGATTTCCCTTGGCACGAACGTACAATTTCTTCAATCGTTTGGAGACGATTCCGAATACCACTTTGTAAAGTGACTACATCCGAAGAAGAAAGATATTTTTTTGATTTTTCAGTAATTCCCTCGAAAATTTCACAAAGTGGTCCTCTTTTTTCAGAAGGAAATCTCGCCATTTCTGAAGTAATATCGACACCTTCTGCAAACTGAGAAAAACCTCGCAGGAAGTTTTTTGCATCGTCCAGTTCTAGCCCTTTTTGAGGATCCATTTCCCCATTCTCCCTCAAAGGAGCAAGTTCTTCCGAAATTGCTTGAACCTTTTCCATGAGTTCTTTCGCTCTTTCTGCGTCAGATTGAAAAATTTGAGTAAGCGTGCCATTATAAGATTCTGCTTCTTCCGCGCTCCCATCCAATTCTTCTTGTGAAACATCATCTTCTTCTTCCTGAAAAATCTCACCAAATGCTTGATTATTCATACAAATGATCTGCCTTTTTACTTCCGCTAAAAGAGTTTCTTGTAAGTTTGCGGAACTCGCAGACATCAAAGTATTCAGAAGCGAATCTTTATTTGCTCTGGCCTCAGAAATTCTTTGGGAAGCTTCTTCAGGTGAAAGCCCATTCTTCTCACAAAGACATCCCGTAACAAATTCCGTATTGTTTCGAAGAGACACTACTCGCTCTGCTTTTCCCATTTGAGTGACCATTTTCACTGCTTCATCACCAGTAATTTTGTGTTTTTCTGCAAATTCGCGAACGACGGTAAAATCCTGAGGAGAAGGAATTTGCTCGCTGTATATCATCTTTGCTATAGCTTCTTCGGAAACTCCAACATTAGCGGCGATTTCGCCTCCTTCTGAAAACATAAAATCTTTCTTGTACTTCCTATTCTTTCGTACGTGAGGATATACTTCTTGAGAGAATTTTCCTCTCGCTTCTTGGTACATACTGGAAACTTGGAGCGCTTCTTCATCCATTTCTTCAAAAGCCTTTTGAATTGCTGAAACGATTTTATACTCTTCTTCGTTGATATCACCGCCACTTTTCAGTTCTGCCAAAATCTCTTCTTCCGTTTTTCCTTTTTTCACAAGAACACAACATCTTTCAATTTTCTGAAGAGTTCCATCAATAAAATTTGCCATATTCTCTCCTTCTTCATTATTTTGAATTGGTTCTCGAAGCTCCGAAAATCTTTTTAATCTTTGTGTAAGCTCCTCAGCATGAACGAGAAGAGCCTCTGCACCTCCTCGGAAGGCTTTTTCTATCTCTCTCTCAATGTGTGCCCGAACAGTAATTTCAATTGCCTGGAGCATTCGTTGTGTTCTCTCATGTCCTTTCGCTCCATCTTCCCGCGCTTCTTCGAGTTCTTCTGTCGCCGCACTTTCCGCTTCCTGAACTACAGTTTGAGTAAACCCTGCTTTTTGAATGACTGCGAGCATTTCCCCCATTCTCCGTTGTGCTTCTTCGTTTTCTCGCCCTTCGTTTTTCGCTTTTTTTCTTTCTTGTTTCTCTTGAAGTTTAATGCCATCTATTTCATCTCTGGTCTCCTCGACAACAGAAGCAGCTGCCGTTTTCTCTGTTACTTCTCGCTCTATTGTTTCTTCTAGACTTTTGAGTTTCCATCCTTCTGCAACTTCAAGAAGTGCTCCCATTCTCTTTCGAATATTTTCGGGGAATTCCCTTATTTCATCGGGGCCAAATTCGCTTCGAAAATAATTGAAAAAAGGAATGCGACTTTTTTTAAGAAGTTCGGGGGATTCAAAAAAAAGAACGAGATGAGGGAGACATTCTTTTCGCTGAGAGGCATCAAGACTTTTGAGAAGAGTCATGAGCGGGAGTCCCAATATGAGCGCACGGTGTTTGGCATTTTTCGGATCCAGCTTGTCTTCCGTGAGGAGTCTTTTACACTGAGTAATATCTTCATTTTTTTTGAGGAGTTCCCGTATTTTTCTCTGCTCCTGAAGAGAAAGAGCATCAAGGAGATTTTTGTCTTTTGCAGCACGTTCCAGATCGCTTTTTTCGTAATCGGCAATATCGTCTCTTTTGAGAATTTCTTTTATTTTTGGCAAATTTGAGTTTCTCCACTTTTCTTGAAAATCGGATGTGTCTGGTTCTTGCTTCTCTTTGCTGTCTTTTTCCACAACATGCAAATTTGGCGCAGTACCTTTCTGAGCGAAAATTTTCCTTTTTTCAAAAAAATTAAATTCTGAAAAATTGCCGAGACACGAAATGAAAATCTTCATATGAAAACAAGATGCATGTATTCGCTTCATTATACCAAAAAAACACGGAGAAACCAAGCTTTGAAAGCTAAGAGCTAAGAGCTAAGAGTGAAGAGTAATCTGGTTTCGCTCTTCGTTCTTCGCTTTTCGCTTTTCTTTTTCTTGTCTTTCTCGTCAAACTCTGCGACAATCCACCAGCTTTTTTTTGAAGAATTAGAGGAAACACCGCAAAATGCGAACTCCTTCGTCATCCTCAGCCAAAAATTCCTCGCCGTACATTCAGTACGTCTGCGGATTTTTGGCCTCGATTCCTCGTATTTCATCATTTTGCAGTGTTTCCTGCTTGTCAATGAATTAAAGTAAAATTTGTAATTTTTCTAATTTTTATTATTTCCTTATGTCCAACAAAGCAAAACCAAAGAAACATGGGCTTCATCTCGCGCCAGTAATGCGCCAGAAATCAAAGCTCAGGAAAAGGAAAAATAAGATCCAAAATAGAGTGCAGCAAGAAGTGTTGCAAAAGGCAATTCGAGGAGCTATTGCAGCATCAGGAAAATGAGGCTTTTTGGTTTGATGTTCTTCGTATTTTCCACATACGAAATTCCAGAACGATGCGAAAAATTATTATAACACGATGATAAAAAGAATTATGTTTTCAGAATTGAGTTTTTGCCTTCCTTCAAACCAAGTTTGAAGAATTCTTTCGTCAACTCATTTTCTTTGACGACCACAAAATATAGGGGTAGTATCCGCGAGCTCACACAATATATCGGCAATCCCGAAGAGCGTATGGAGTTTTTCTCCCTTTCAAAGAGTCTTCGCTTTCTCTTTTTTCTTGTCATTTTATTCTCCGTTTTTATGGAAACACATCGTATTTCGGCTGTTAAAAAACGAGATGGAAGCATGAAGCCATTTGATCAGGAAAAAATTAAACTCGCAATTTACAAGGCGGCTCAAGTAGTCGCAATGCGTGACGGCATAGAAACAAACGAGATAGAAACGAATAAGATGACGCAAACTGTTCTTGATTATCTCAAAGAGCAATATGCGAATCGAGTCCCGACTGTTGAAGAAATTAACGACATGGTAGAAGTGGCGCTTATAAAATCAGGTCACGCGAGAACTGCAAAAGAATTTATTCTCTATCGTTTTCAGAGACAACAAATTCGAGAAGGAGTTCTCATCGAAACAAAGAAAATTCTCAGTAAGGAATTTCTCTCTGAATATCAAGAAAAACAGCCAAAATGGGGATTTAACGGCATGGGATATATTACGTACAAAAGAACCTATGCGCGGATTGTTGAAGGACAAGGACGAACAGAGGAATGGTGGGAAACCGTCGAAAGATGCGTGGAATGGGTGTATCACGTTCACAAAAAAAATGATGTCGAACTCGGGAAAAAATACTATGAAGATCTTTTTGATGCGGTATTTAACCTCAAGGCAAATTTTGCCGGGAGAATGCTCTGGCAGGCAGGAACACAAACCGTGGAAAAACTGGGAGGAGCGTCTCTCAATAATTGCTGGTGCCTTATTATGGACAATTCGGAATCAATTTTAAATACTTTTGATTACCTCATGCTCGGCGGAGGCGTTGGATTTAATATTCAAAAGAAGTATGTCGAAAAACTCCCGATGGTCAAAGGAGGAGTTGCGGTTGTTCGAAATGACGTAAATGATGCCGACTTCATTACTCCAGATTCACGAGAAGGATGGATTGCCCTCATGAGAAGAGTTCTGAATGCTTTTTTCGAGACGGGAGAATCCTTCACGTATTCTCTGGCATGTATCAGAGGATATGGTGAACCAATTAAAGGATTTGGAGGAAAAGCATCCGGTCCTGAACCTCTTGCCAATGGAATTTTGAAAATTTGCGATGTGTTCCACAGAAGAGAAGGAAAAAAACTTCGACCAATAGACGTGCTCGATATTTTGAATGTTATCGGAGAAATTGTGGTGGCGGGAAATGTGAGAAGATCTGCGGAAATCGCGCTTGGCGACCCTGATGACATTGAATATCTCGAGGCAAAAATGTGGGCAAAAGGCGTGCCGAATCACAGATCTGCTTCAAATAACTCTTTGATCTGCAGTAATTTTTCAGAGTTGCCGGATGAGTTTTGGAAAGGATATGAAATCAATCCAGAAACAGGAGTTGCCTATTCTGAACCGTATGGACTTTTTAATCTTCAACTCGCACGAGAAAAAGGAAGGCTTGTGGATGATCACCGCAAAGATCCGCTCGTGGTCGGAACAAATCCGTGCGCGGAAATTACGCTCGCGCCAACGGAAGGAAATGGCGGAGCAGAGCCATGTAATTTGTGTGAAATTTATCTGAATAATATCAAAGATGCCGATGAATTTGAGCATGTTGCAAAACTCATGTATCCCGTCGTAAAAATAATTACGCGTCTTCCATACCATCAAAAAGCAACTGATGAAATTGTAAAAAAAAATTCAAGACTCGGAATTGGTCTCACGGGAATTGTGATGAGACCTGATCTTGCCACTCAAGAAACACTGATGAAAGTTTATCGTTCTCTCGAAAAACTCGATGCGGAATTTTCGAAGAAATATAATATGCCAGAAAGCATTAAGCTCACGACTGTAAAACCTTCTGGAACCCTCTCTATTCTTGCGGGAGCAACTCCGGGAGTGCATCCGGCATATTCAAAGTACTACACTCGACGAATTCGCATGAGTTCAGATGATCCTCTTGTTCAGCTCTGCCGTGAAGCGGGACTTCATGTGGAACACGTAAAGCAGTTTGATGGATCTGAAGATCATCGAACATCAGTGGTAAGTTTTCCAATCCAAGTGGAAGATGGAGTTATCGTTGCTGCAGAAATGACCGCAATAAAACAGCTTGATCTCGTGAAGCATCTCCAGAGTTATTGGGCGGATAATAGTGTTTCTGTAACGGTGTATTACAAGATAGAAGAGCTCCCAGAGATTAAGAAGTGGATGAAGGCAAATTATAATACGGGGCTCAAAACGGTGTCTTTCCTTCTCCATCAAAAGCACGGGTTTGAGCAAATGCCGTATGAAGAAATTTCAGCGGAACAGTTTGAGAAGGAGATCAAAAAATTCAAAGGATTTCCTTTCCAAAAAGACATGAAGGAGCTCCGAACAAGGACGTTTGCGGAGAGCGTGGAATGTGAAGGCGGACATTGTCCGGTGAGATAAGAGTTTTCCGAATCTATTTTTATTGAAAAACTCGTGAGAATTTCACGGGTTTTTTAAATAAATATTAAGATTGATTGACAAATTTTATAAAAAATGTATTATTGCGTCCATTTCATTTTCAGAATGGAAGAAATACGACAAAGTTCGACTGACACATTGCATCTTCAGCTCAGAGTTGAAGACTTGCATTTAATTTTGGAGCATGGAATTGATCAAGAAGCAGTGATTGCTCTTATTGCTGATATAAGAGGTAAAGTTGGCAATTTAGAAGAACAAAAAATAAAATTAGAGGCTCTTCTTCAGCGGAAAGAAAGCGAATTGGGTCAAGCAGAAGAGAGAGTAGAAGAGCTACAAAAAGAAACCGTAACAGACAAAATAACGGGTCTCCCGAACAGAAAAGCTTATGATGAAAGGCTTGCTGATATAATTTCCAAATCACGAAGGCGTCCAAAAACAGCTTATGCAGTTATTCGAATGGATTTGGATAATTTTAAACCAGTAAATGAATCTCTTGGGCATGGTGGAGAAGGTGGGGATAAGGTTCTCAAAATGGTGGCGGAAGCAATGCAAAAAATTATTCGAAGGGCGGATCTTGTTGCCCGAGTTGGAGGAGATGAATTTGGCGCGATAATTGAAATTCCAGTGCAAGTTAATGGTCAGGAAAGGACAAAAGAAAAAATTGTGGATATAGCAATTCTTGTAGCACAAAAACTCAGAAAAGAAATAGAAGATAATCCTTTCGTGCTGGAAGCGAATGATAAAGCAATATTAGTAATGCTCAAAGCAATAACGATTTCTATAGGTATTGATGTTATATTCTTTGAAGAGGGTTCGCTACCATCAAGAGATCAGGAAGTTCTTGCGCAAACAACAGATGGACGTGCAGATACTGCTTCTTTATATGTAAAACATAAGGAAAATCCAAAAAATGGTATCGCTATTTCCCAAGGGACTAGGAAGCAGCTCATGTTTGACCCTGTTGGTGATAAAGTTTATGTCTCCCCATTGGATGATCCTGATGCACTGAGACAGTTCCTTGGAAAAACACCTAATGATTTCAAAAGACCTGGTGACAAGGCTATTGAGGAGAACTAATTTGTAGACACTGGCTTTTATGTTCCACCTCTAAGTCGCAACTCTTCCAAGAGTTGCTGACAAAATTTTGATATAGAAGGCTCCTGCAAAAGGGTCTACGAGGAGAATTGCGCTTTTTTGTAATCAAAAAGATCTAGCTCTGCCTCAAATCCCTGAATAATATTAGTGAAAAAATCTGTTCCTCCATGCGTATCACCAAAAACTTGTCCCAATGCGTGTATTACTTCCAAAAATTCTCGTAAAAATTCTCTTCTTGATTGTATACTTTCGGTCGTTCCTTCTCCTCCTTGATAAAAACTTGCAATGTATCCTGTAATGCCCTTTTGTCTTCCTTCGGTTCCTCTTGGAGTTTGTAGGTGCTGAGCGATACTTTGTATCATTTGAGAAAATTCTTGTGAGAATGTACCTACTTGTTCATTTCCAGAATTTAAAATCTGAAAGCATCTATTACAAAATTCTTCAAATACTACAGACATAGCTTTTATTTGTTGGTTTTCTGCAGCGATCTCCCTGCCTTCTGCATCGCGTTTTACAAATGTGCTGCTATTTGGAAAAGAGGTGGGATCGTTTGGATTAATAGTTAAATCTGATCTTTTGGCTGCGGTTTGAGTGGTTTGATAAAACAAGGCGTCCATTTTCTGAATAGCATCATTTGTAAGTCGCTGCCCAAGATAATCCCATCCTCCTCCTGGTTCTTTTGTTGTAAGCGCTTGAGTCACGCCATCTTCTGACCATGGAACTGTTGCTATTGGTGTTTTTCTCAAAGTTGCAGTGCTAGAAACAGCAGCAGTATTAGATCTTTCCAAGGGCAACCTAGATTCACCTTGTTGTAGTAACGGTTCCTTAAGAGCGTGCATTACTGCAGATCTTAACTCAGACATCCTATAAGGCTTCGCAAGGAAAGGAATGCCATCATCCTTTCCCTCGTTACTATATCCTGATACAAGAAGCGCACTGATAGTGACTCGTGTATTCCCTTTATATTCATTAACAACTGTCCTTATCATAACATCTCCATTTATCCCTGGCATAGTTCGATCTACTAT
>JACRHZ010000067.1 GCA_016220175.1 Candidatus Peregrinibacteria bacterium | reverse complement strand
TGTTCTGCTTTGAATAGTATGACTGCTCTCGGAATGCCAAAAAGTTACAAAATAGTATGAAAACCTTAGAAAAAGAAAATTGCTCTTTCCTGAGTCTCTATATTATGATTTGTGCAACAAAGCCATTCGTAATTCGTAATTCGTAATTCCTGATTCCTACTTCCTAATTCCTACTTCCCATGCCCTCTGATACCGAAATCTCCGAACTTCTTGACCGCGGCATCGCCGAAGTGCCGACGAGAGAAAGTTTTGAAAAAAAACTCCGATCTGGAAAAAAGTTGAGAATTTATCTCGGAATCGATCCGACGGGTTCTGACCTGACACTTGGTCATGCTGTTGCTTTGAGAAAATTGCAACAATTTCAAAAATACGGCCATCATGTGATTCTTCTTTTTGGCACGTTTACCGCGAAAATTGGTGATCCTACGGGAAAATCAGAAACACGAAAACCGCTCACGGACGCAGAAATTACGAAAAATATGGAAACATATCTTGAACAAGCGGGAAAAGTGCTCGATATTTCCAAAGTTGAAATTGTAAAAAATGGAGATTGGCTTTCAAAAATGACGTTTGAAGATGTGTTGAAACTCGCAGGAACGTTCACAGTATCGCAGATGCTTCATCGGGAAATGTATCAGGATCGCATCAAAAATAATCAGGAAATCAATCTTGTGGAATTCATGTATCCGCTCATGCAGGGATACGACCCAATTCCGATGAAAGCCGATGCAGAAATTGGAGGAACAGATCAGCTATTTAATCTCATGGCGGGAAGAAAAATCATGGAAGCATACGGAATTCCTCCGCAAGAAGTTCTCACCGTTCCGATTCTTGAAGGACTTGATGGAATAGAAAAAATGTCAAAATCGCTTGGGAATTATATTGCGATCATGGATTCTCCACGTGAAATGTTCGGGAAAACGATGTCGATTCCTGATCATCTTATTCTTCGATACTTTGAACTCGCAACAACGGTTTCGCTTGATGAAATCGAAGCGCTCAAAAAAGAGCTGAAAAAAGGAATGAATCCTCGCGACGCCAAAGTACGACTTGCGAAGGAAATTGTGACACTTTTTCATGACGCTTCAGCCGCAGATCACGCGGAAGAAGAATTTAATCGAATGTTTCAGGAAAAAGGACTTCCGGACGAAATACCAGAAATTTCGATGAAAAAAGGAAAATATACACTTCTTGATCTTGTCTTAAAAACAAGTCTTTTCTCTTCCAATTCCGACGCCAGACGAATGATCGAGCAAGGGGGTGTGAAGATCAATGGGGAAAAGAAAATTGCGCTTGATGATGAAATTCAGCTTGATACCGAAATCATTCTTCAGGCGGGAAAGCGGAAGTTTTGCAAAATTATCGTAGCGAAGAGCTAAGAACTAATAGCGAAGAATTAAAAGTGAAAAAAGAGAAATATTCTTTTCAATTTTTTCAATTTTTTTCATTCTCCATTGTTCATTCTCAATTACTCAACTAACTCTTATCTTTTATCTTTTATTTTTTAGCTCTTAGCTATTCGCTCTTCGCTTGCTTTTTCGGTTGAGAAAACCCCTTAAAAAATGGTATAATGATGAGATGATGGCAATTTCTGAATGCATGCCTCAAAAAATAAAAACCAAAAACATCTCGGCACCAAGTAATTCTGCGAAAACTGAACCACGAAGTTTTCAGTTTCTCCGTGATCTTTCCTTGAGATTTAAGCTCCTCATGGCATTTAACGTGATTATTGCGGGATGCCTTTTTTTCAGTCTCTACATCAATGACAACTTGTCTTCCGTACAAACTTCTCTCTCAAACTTAAATGCGGATTATATCGAATTGCAAAACATCATGAATATTGAAAATAACAAAGAGAAACTGACGAATTTTGAGTATAAGAATCTTGTAAATGATCCTTTGTGGACGGAAAAGTATCATCAGGCATTTTTTGAGTTTGAAGTACTTCTTTCACAACTCAAAATTGTGGAAATGTATCAATTCCCAGAAGCACAAGAGCAGTTTGAAAGAATGAAGCAAGAGCTCAATGAATCAGAGCAAAGAATTGCAGAGACGATTAGTTCCGGAAATATCGAACAGGCGAAAGAGTTGTTTAATACTGAATTTTCGAATCAAGAACAAAGACTTCATCGTTTTTTGCGAATACTTGTTCTCAAAAAACGCCAAGAAATCGCAGACACACTCGGAGTGAATGTAAATGTTTCCAAAGAAATGAGGAAGGTTTTTGTACTCTTCATCGCGATTTTCCTCTTCATTGGCCTTATTCTAGCGTATCTCCTGACACTCATTATTGTAAAACCATTGAAAAAAATTGCAGCGACAGCAGAATCCATTTCAGCCGGAAACTTAGAGAATAGAGTAAAATACTCTTCTCATGATGAGATTGGAACTCTGACTGCTGCATTTAACGAAATGACGGACAAGCTCCAGAAGTCTTATGAAAGAGTGCAGGAACAAGTTCGTATCAAAACAAAAGAACTTTCTGAAACACTTACAGAACTCCAGCTCAAAAATCTGGAATTGGAAAAAAGAAAGAAAGTTATTGAGGAGGAAAAAGAACGCGTTCAGGAGGAGCGAGATAAAACCGAAACCATTCTTCAGAGCATTGGAGATGGAGTTTTTGTGCTGAATACGAAATATGAAATTATCCTTTTTAATGAAGTAGCAGAGCATCTCACCGGTTTCCCGCTCTCGGAAGTGGTGCAAAAAAAATACAGTGATTATTTAAAATTTACAGACGAGAAAAATATCAACAATTACAATGAATTCATTACGAATGCCCTGAAAACAGGAAATATTGAACAAACTCCACGGGACAGTGTGCTTCTCCATAAAAAAGGCGAACCGATTCCTATAGCGAGCAGTGCGGCTCCGATTAAAGATATATCTGGCAAGGTTATTGGATGTGTGGTGGTATTTCGCGATGTTACCAAGGAACGAGAACTCAATAAAATTAAAAATGAATTTCTCTCTCTCGCATCTCATCAACTCCGCACTCCACTCGGAAGTATGCGCTGGAATATGGAACTCCTTCTTGGTGGAGATATGGGAGAAATAACAGATCCTGTGCGAAAAACTTTAGGGAAAATATACAGCAGCAACCAGCGAATTATCAGTCTTATCAATGATCTTCTCGATGTGTCACGCATTGATTCAGGGAAAATTCAAGATACGCCAATTCCCACGAATGTCGTTCAAATTATTGAAAATGTTCTCAAAGAAATGGAAGGATATGCGGATGAAAGAAAAATTGCTCTCTCGGTTGAAGCGCAAGAACCATCGCTTCCACATATTCTTGTTGATCCGAAACTTTTTCGGGAAGTTATTCAAAACTTAGTTTCAAATGCGGTAAAGTTTAATCGCCCTCAAGGGATAGTTCGTGTTGTCGTACAGGAGGTAGAAAAAAAACTGCAAATTGATATTATTGATACGGGAATGGGAATTCCGCGAAGGGATCACAGCAGGCTTTTTGGGAAATTTTATCGCGGAGAAAATGCCACTCGCAGTACAGAAAGTGGTACAGGACTTGGACTTTATCTGGTAAAATCGTATGTAGAAAAATGGGGAGGCAGTGTGGGCTTTGAAAGTGAGGAAAACAAAGGCTCCACATTTTCAATGGTATTTCCGACTTTTCAAAAATCATAAATTTTCTATTCTTTTTTTCTTTTCTATGTCTGATAACACCCTTTCTCCTCAACAAAAAAAAGGATATATCCTCATCGCTGAAGATGAGGTTGATTATGCAGAGATTTATGAATTTAAACTCAAAAATGAAGGATATGAAGTGCTTGTTGTCCCAAACGGAGAAATAACACTTCAAAAAATCCGTGAGAAGAAACCTGATCTTCTGCTTCTCGATATTATGATGCCGATCAAAGACGGGTTTGAGGTACTCGAAGATATCAAGAAAGATTCGGTTTTTGCGAATTTGAAAGTTATTGTTCTCTCAAACCTTGGACAAAAGGATGAGATTGAGAGAGCGAAAGATTTGGGGGCCGTGGACTATATCGTAAAGAGTAATACTTCCTTTCAAGATGTTATTAACAAGGTAAAAGAACATCTCGCAAAATAGTTTTTATACAAATTCGCAATAGAAATATCACGAACATATCTCAGGAGCAGTAAGCAATAAGCTAAATTCGCATGGGACATATTGCTTATCGCTTACCGCTTACTGCTTTTTCTGTTCCTCTGCAAGCTTCATCACGAGCATGGTAATTTTTGCCGCTTCCGCTCTTGTTATCGGTTGATTTGGATGGAATTTCCCATCTCTATATCCTTTGATAATTCCTTGGAAATACGCAAAGTTCACAAATGTTCGGAACCAATCGTTTTTCCCCACGTCACGGAAGTAGTTTGATGAAATGGAAATGACATCAATTCGTGCTGCTACGAGAAGAATTTTTACCGCTTCCGCTCTTGTTACATTCGCATCAGGTCTGAATGTACCGTCTTCGTAGCCTTTGACAATCTTTCTTCTCATCGCCTCGGAAATATAGGGGATCGCCCAATGTCTACTTGGGATATCGTCAAATGGTGGGAAAATATCTCCATTTGCCTTATATCCTCCCATGAGAAGTGCTATTTTCGTGAGTTCCGACCTCGTTATTGGAGTATCTGGTGCAAATGTTCCATTCTTTTTCCCTTTGACAATACCTTTACATTCCAGTGTTTCCACATATCCCTTGCTCCAGTGTTTTTCAATATCTTTCAGCTTCGTGGTGCAGATTTCTTCTTTCACCTCGGGCGCTGCTGCTTTCAGTTCATCTCCTCCTTTTTCATTATCTGATGTTCTATTTTTTGCAAGCTCATTCTCTATTTGCTGGAGTAAAAGCTTGCTCACACCTCCACCACCACTTCCACCACTCGATACTTGAGGAGCTGGGGCTGGAGCTGCTATTACTGGAGCATCAGGAGCAAAGATACCGAATGTAGAAAGGTTTGTCGTCTCGCATGTAATAGTATGATTTACCGTATCTGGAGTACCACAGTTTTGTAATTGATCCCATCTCGACGTTACTTCATTATATCGATAAATTCGAAGAAGACTTTCATCAAGCCCTGAAATATCTCCTTCTTCATACGTAACTGTTACATCAATTGGTTCCTCAAACGAGGTAACTTTCTCGTTGTAATTGCAATACGCGGAAAAATCAAAGGTGCTTATCGCATTATCCGCATTTTCAGGAGTTCCAATATCCATAGTAACCGAACTCTTTTCGAGCTCTTTCAATTGGAATACAGCTCCATTATCAACATCACATACTACTGAAGCGTCATATGCCGGAGGGATTTGAAGAACTACATCACCGTTCAGATTCGCGCTTCCACCTGTATCACGGGAAACGACTTCCGTGGTCTGTGCTCTTACAATTGTTGCAGCACCGCGACATCCTCGAGTAGTAAAGGTGGAGGCAATACTTGATCCTAAATTTCCTGCAGCGTCCCTTGACCATAACTTATATTGATATACCGTACAAGGGAGAAGATTTTCAACGATGAGACTATGATCAATTTTTTTTGGATTTACGTCTGCCTCAGCAGTCGTCCATTTTCGTCCTTCGATAAAGTAATATCTTGCAAAGCTGCTTGCCATCTCATTAGTTGTCCAGATCATAGTAGCTCCACTTGCAGCTGGAGTAACGGTTACTTCAGAAATAACTGGTGGAGCAAGATCTATCGTGAATTCACTAATGGTTAACGGTGTCGAAATATTTCCCACACTATCTGTCACGGTAATCGTGCACGCATCGTACGTACCTGAGCTCAGTTCTCCTCCTGCTCCATCACTGTCAAGATTTATGATCATCTCCTGAGCGAGAGCTATGTTACTCAGACTTCTGCATCCTCCTCCCCAAGTAATCGTTCCAGCATCATTCGAAGAAAATGTGTAACTTGGTGTCGTGTCTGAAGATGATTGAGCAACTGGAGTAATCTCAGCAAGAACTGGAACATTGGTATCTATTCGATAGTTCGCGGTTCCAACTCTCGTCGTCTGATTTCCCGCATCGTCTGTTACAGTAACACTTACATTGTTATTGCTATCGTCCTGAGCATCGAGAGCTCCAGAAAGAAGTGCATAATAAATATTCACAAGTCCTGTCGCTGTTTTGTTCGTATCAACGGCTCTAAAGTTCGCAGCATTGAAAACTACAGGCGTCACTCCCGCGAGATCGGTGACATTATCCGCGCAACCTCCTTGTCCATCATTATTGTTATCCCAAGAAAGCTGTGGAGTATTGGAATTCTTGAATGCTTCTCCTATTCCAGTTGCACCTGTTACAGAGATACACGCAGCAGAAACGATTGGAGCTATGTTATCGACAGAGATTGCATCGGAACTTGTCGTAGAAGTATTTCCGGCATCATCAGTAATTGTGATGATAAATGTTTGAGTTGGAGAATCGAGTGCTCCAGCCATAACCACTGTTGATTCTGATCCCATCGCAAGAGCTGATTGTCCGGTGAGTGCAGAAACATTAATACTCACCGCAGAAAGATCTGCCTCAGAAATAGTTACTCCTGAAAGCGTCACTTTATC